>JBDHBK010000043.1:0-14578 GCA_039592635.1 Gemmatimonadota bacterium | reverse complement strand
AGGCTGCGGTGAATGATGACTGATGCGTCCCCGGAGGCGCTCGCCCTCCTGGCGCATGCCAAGCTGAATGTCTCCCTGCGTGTGCTGGCTCGGGAGGACGGCGGATTCCATTCAATAGAGACGGTTCTTCTGCGCCTCGAGCTGGCCGATCGGATCGAACTCGAGACCGCCGTCGAACCAGGAATCCACCTGGATGTGACCGGTGACGCGTCCGTGCCCACGGACGACCAGAACCTCTGTTGGCGGGCGGTCCGGGCGCTGCACGAACACGCCGAGCGCGAGGGCGGTACGCGGATCCGTCTCCAGAAGAGAATACCGGCCGGTGCCGGATTGGGTGGCGGCAGTGCGGACGCCGCCGCTGTTCTCAGGGGCCTCGACGAGCTCTGGGGACGGCCGCTGGACGGATCCGCTCTTCTGAGCCTGGCAGGCAAGCTGGGCAGCGACGTCCCCTTCGGTCTTTGCGATGCTCCGATGGTCCTGGCCTGGGAGCGGGGTCGGCGCATGCTCCCCCTGGAAGCGCCGCCTTCACGGCCGGTCCTGGTCGTCGTGCCCGGCTTCCCTATCGGGGCCGGAGAGGCCTACGGGTGGTTGGCGGAGGACCGGGCAGCCGGCCTGACCTCACCGCCGGGCCCTTGCCTGCACCCGGGGCCGGCCGCGCTCTCGGACTGGACGGCGCTCGATCGCATGGCAGTGAACGACCTGGAAGAGGTTGTGTTCCGCAGGCACCCGGAGTTGGCTGGGTTTCGCGACACACTTGCGGATCTCGGAGCGGCGATCGCGATTCTGTGCGGCAGTGGATCGTGCGTGGCGGGGCTGTTTCGGGATGTCGCCGCGCGTGACCGCGCGGCGGAGGCGTTTCGCGCAGTGGGAGGTTGCTCTACGCTCCGAACACGGACCCTGGGGCGGGACGGGCCGACGGGTTGACGCTCTGCCGGGCCGGGTCGATTATCGGAGCGCCCCGACATGCGGTTCGGCCACACGCGGGGGAGGACGCTGGCCCTTCGTCTAATGGCAAGACCCCGGCCTTTGGAGCCGGTAATCCAGGTTCGAATCCTGGAGGGCCAATGTCGCGGCAGCTACGGATCTGTCCGTTCCTCCACGTACAGCATCGTCGCTTCACCCGCGTTGCTCGCGCGATCCTGACCGGGACCCGGGTCGAGATCCAGTCCGGCTCAGCCAGAGCGTTCCGCCAACCAGGCCCGGGCCAGTTGGTGAGCGATCGTGAGGGGCGGGGGAACCCGGAGTGCCCCGGCTTCGTCCCAACGCTCCACGGCCTCCCCGAGTTCCGCCGGCGTGAACCACCGAACGCTCTCGAGCTCGCGGCTGTCAATTCGTACCTCCCCGGGAAGGGCCTCTGCGAAGCACCCGATCATCAGGGTCGACGGAAACGGCCACGGCTGGGACGAGTGATACCGGACGCGGCTGACCTTCAATCCGGCTTCCTCCCAAGTCTCCCGGCGCACCGCCTCCTCGATCGATTCCCCCGGTTCTACGTATCCGGCCAGGCACGAGTGCAGTCCCGGAGGATATTTGCGGGCCCGGATCGCTCGACCCAGAAGGCACTGTTCGTCGCGGTGGATGAGCATGATCACGACAGGGTCGGTGCGCGGAAACTGCACCGCATCGCACAGGACGTCCGTGCAGCGCCTGGCGTGCCCTGCCTCATCCACCGACGCCGGAGCGCCACACTTCGAGCAGTAGCCATGCACCGCGTGCCAGGCCGTCAGCGAGCGACCCAGGGCGGCGACCGACGCATCCGGGACGCTGAGCAGCGGCGCCACTTCACGGACGCCCTGGAAGGACGCTGTGCTCGCGCCCAGGTCGCCGTCCCGCACCGTCTCGGGCACCGAGATCGCGAACCGGGCGCCGTCGGCCTCGAGGCCGAGAAACAGTGCTGCCGATTCGACCTTGACGAAGTTCTCCAGTGCGACGCGGGGAACCCAGCCGAGGCCTGGCCGCGGCTCCATCTCGACGAGGGGATCCAGTCCCCGAAACACCAGGAAACGGGAACTCCCGGCCGCGAGCAGTTCGGCTATTCGCTTACGGTCGCTCCGGAGGTGCGCCGAGCGATCCAGGTCACCACCGGCGAACGTGTGGGGTACGCCCGGGTGATCGGAACCTGCCGAATGGACTCGTGTCACGCGGCGGGAACGGTCCCCCTGGCCCAGAGGCGCAGGGTATCGACTCGCTCTGCGAGAGTGACCGACAGGGGGACAGCCGACTCGATTTCCGCCGCCAGCGTCTCGTGGTCCAGGTCGGTCTCTTCCGCGAATGCCGTGTACAGGCCAGCCACGACCGCTTGCTCCAGCTCGCTTCCGGAGAATCCCTCGGCTGCTGTCGCCAGCTGATCGAGGTCGAATCGTTGGGGGTCCCGGCCTCTCCGGGCCAGATGCAGCTCCAGGATGTCTCGCCGCTCGGCCTCCGAAGGCAGATCGACGAAGAAGATCTCGTCGAACCGTCCCTTGCGCAGAAGCTCCGGCGGCAGTCGGTCCACGTCGTTGGCAATGGCGACCACGAACACCCGGCTGTCACGCTCCTGGAGCCAGGTGAGAAAGGTCCCCAGCGGTCGTCCGCTCACCCCACCGTCCGCCTCACCGCCGTCTCGCGCGAACCCTTTCTCGATTTCGTCGATCCACAGGACCACGGGTGACATGGAGTCGGCCGTGTCGAGGGCGTGGCGGAGATTGCGCTCGGTCTCGCCCACGTACTTGTCATACAGGGCGCCCGGGTCCAGGCGAACCAGGGGGAGACCCCACTCAGCCGCCACGTTGCGCGCCATCAGGCTCTCGCCGCTGCCCCGGACCCCCATGAGGAGCACTCCACGTGGCGGCTCCAGCCCGAACTCCCGGGCCTCTTCCCCCCGCGAATGAATCAGGAGTTCTAGATCCCGGGCCGAATCGCTTCCCTGGCCAATGGGGGGGGCGTCAGATTCGCGTGTCATGAAGAGGACTATAGGCCGAACCGTACGGCGCCTTCAAGAGCCGCTCCGTCCTGGTCCTTGCGGCTCGTGGCGCGGAAGCGAGATTGGGCGCTTCGGACGGCGGGTTCCGGGACCATTCAAAAGCGCGAGTCAGGAGACGAGAGGATGGATTTCTTTCAGGAAGTCATCTGGGGGAACACGCTTGCGACCTGGTTGACGGGCGCCGGGGTGGCCCTGGCGACCGGCACGGTCCTCTGGGCCTTGGTTCCACGCCTGATCCGGGGTGCCAGGACGTTCGCTCGTTCCACGAGCACCTACCTCGATGACGCGGTGGTAGCCGCCGCCAGGGGGACGCGAGGTTTCTTCTACGTGGCGACCGGTCTCTTTGCCGGCTCCCGCTATGTGGATCTTCCGCGCAGGATCGACGCGGTGTTCACCGATGTCCTGGCGTCGGCGATCCTGATCCAGGTCGGCATGTGGATGTCCGGAGGGTACCAATCTCTCCTTACGGACGTCAGGGAGGACAGGTACCCCGACGACGCTGCGGTCGCCACGTCGTTTAATCTGATCCGGTTGCTGGGCCTGGGCGTGATCTGGTTTCTCATCTTCGTGTTCGTGCTTCAGGCCTGGGGCGTGAACGTTACGGCCCTCATCACGGGGCTGGGTATCGGGGGCATCGCGATCGCGCTGGCCGTCCAGAACATCCTGGCGGACCTGTTTGCCTCTCTGTCCATCATATTCGACAAGCCGTTCCTCGTCGGTGACTACCTGACGATCGACGACTACCGGGGTACGGTCGAGGAGATAGGGCTCAAGACCACGAAGCTGAGAAGCGTCTCGGGCGAGCAACTGGTCGTTTCCAACAGCGATCTTCTGCGGAGCCGCATTCGCAACTATGGCCGCATGGCCGAAAGGCGCGGTGACTTCAATTTCGGGATCGTGTACGAGACGGACCCGAACGTCGTGGCGCAGATCCCGGGCTGGGTCAAGGAGATCGTCGAGACCCGGGAGATGACGCGGTTCGATCGGTGCCACTTCAAGAGCCTGGGCCAGTGGGCGCTGGAGTTCGAGACCGTGTACTACATGACCGTCCCCGACTACAAGGTGTTCATGGGCGTCCAGGAAGAGGTGAACCTGGCCCTCATGCGGAAGTTGGCCGACAATGGGGTCGAATTCGCCTACCCGACTCAGTTGCAGTATCAGCGCCGGTTGGACACCCCTGAACACAGGCTTTGAACGGCTCGCTGAAGGGCCGCTGCGGTTGACGCTTCTGATCGCCTCATATAAACTACGCGGCTGTTTTGGGAACGCGTGGACGACGTTGCGCATATAGCGAGGCAGACATGACGGAGCTGTCAGCCACCGGCACGCCGATGATGGTGCTCACCGGCACGGCGAACCCGGCTCTCGCGGAGCGGATTGCGGAAGAGCTGGATCAGCCGTTGTGCGAGGTGACCATAAAGAGATTCGCCGACGGGGAGATCTTCGTCCGGATCGATGAGAATGTCCGTGGCCGGGATGTTTTCGTGATCCAATCGACGAATCCGCCGGCGGAGAACATACTGGAACTGTTGCTCTTGATCGACGCGGCAAAGAGAGCGTCGGCGGCCCGGGTGACGGCCGTCGTTCCGTACTACGGATACGCTCGGCAGGACCGCAAGGATCAACCGAGAGTGTCGATCGCCGGGAAGCTGATGGCGAACCTGATCGTGGCTGCGGGGGCGGACCGCCTCATCACCATCGATTTCCACCAGCATCAGTTGCAGGGTTTCTTCGACATTCCGGTGGAGGCTCCGGTGTTCATGAACCACTACGCCGACATGAGCCACGAAAACCTGGTCGTCGTGGCCACTGACGTTGGCGCAGCGAAGATGGCGCGTGGGTACGCGAAGCGCCTCGGGGCCGGGTTGGCCATCATGGACAAGCGGCGTCCGGGCCCGAACGAAGCGGAAGTGTTGAACGTGGTCGGAGATGTAGACGGCATGCGGTGCATCATTTCCGACGACATGGTGGACACGGCGGGAACCATGGCGAATGCCGCGGTCGCGCTGCGGGAGCGTGGAGCCAGCGAGGTCTACGCCATTGCGACCCACGCCCTCCTCTCGGGGCCGGCGGTGGAAAGGCTGAACGGGGCGGGTTTTGTCGAACTGGCGGTGACGGACACGATCGCCATTTCGGAGGAAAAGAGTTCGAGTCTCAGGAATCTGGAGACGGTGTCGGTGGCCAGCCTGCTGGCGAGGGCCATTGAGAGCACGCACTACAATCGTTCCGTGAGCAAGCTGTTCACGTAGCACTGACAAGAGAAGCCGGACCGGGCGGGACGGCGCGCGAGGATCACAAGATGAGCGAGCAGGTGATACTACAGGTCGAGCCGAGGTCTGAGACGGGCAAGGGTGCGGCGCGCCGCATTCGCGCTTCCGGGAGGATTCCCGGCAACGTTTACGGTCACGGAGCCAAGCCGACTGCGGTGCAGGCCGATGAGCTGCAGTTCAAGGCCCTGATCAGCAAGATCTCAACCGAGAATACGCTGATCGACCTCAAGGTCGGCGACGAGAAGCCGAAGGTGGTCCTCATCCGCGAGGTCCAGAGGCACCCGTACCGGTCCGACATCCTTCACGTTGATTTCTTCGAGATCACGGCGGGAGAGAAGATTCGCGTATCCGTGCCGGTACGCCTCGAAGGGAACCCGATCGGTGTCCGGAATGGCGGCATTCTTCAGGTCATCCGCTACGAGCTCGAGATCGAGTGCCTTCCCCGTGAGATCCCCTCGGCTTTTGAGGTGGACATCTCGGAGCTGCAGATCGGCGAGTCCTTGCATATCGGTGAGGTCGACACGGGAGATGTGACCGTGATCGAGGAGGACAACCTCACCGTGTGCATGGTCGTCATGCCGAAGGCTGCGCCGGTCGAGGATGAAGAGGCCGACGAGATCTCCGAGCTCGACGAGGATGTCGAGCCCGAGGTGATTACGGCGCGCGGGGACGACGAGGACTCGGAGGACGACTAGCCCGGCCGGGGCAGACGGATGAAGCTGATCCTGGCCCTGGGAAATCCGGGCGACCGCTATCGAGACACCCGGCACAACGCCGGCTGGTGGTTAGCGGATCATCTGGCTACTCGCTGGTCGTTCGGCGCCTTCAGGCAGGTCGGTCCTGAGTCCTCGGTGGACGGGCGCGTGCAGGGCCACGCGGTCCGCATCAGCAAGCCGATGACATACATGAACCGGAGCGGGCGGGTGCTGTCGAGATACCTGGCCGGGCCGGATTTTCGCTTCGAAGATGATCTGCTCGTGGCTGTGGACGACGCCGCACTGCCGCCTGGCCGGTTCAGGCTCAAGGGCAGGGGCTCTGCGGGTGGCCACAACGGCCTTCAGTCCATCGAGGAGACGCTGGACAGTCGCGAGTACCCGAGGCTGAGGGTCGGCGTCGGTGCGCCGACGCACCCGGACCTCGACCTCGCGGATTGGGTGTTGGGGGTCCCCTCGTCGGGTGACGAGGAGGCGATTCTCGAGCAGTTCGGCAGGATGGCCCTCGCGATAGAGTCGTGGATGACGGAGGGCATCGAGTCCGCCATGAACGCTTTCAACAGCGCTTGAAGGCGGGCGATAAAACGGTAACGGAAGACAAGAGAGGCTACTCGTGGAGCATTGGATGACCTGGGCCTTGTGGTTCGGGCTTGGCGGCCTGGTGTTCTCGCTGCTGCTCTATTTCTACGTCAAGAGCCAGCCTGATGGTGACGAAGGCATGCGCGATCTCGCGGGTGCCATCCAATCGGGAGCCATGGCGTTCCTCCGGCGCGAGTATTCGGTACTCGTGCCGTTCGTGCTGCTTGTCGCGGCGATGCTGTACTGGCTGATCGGGCCCTCCTCGGCCGCGGCATACATATTTGGGGCTGCCTGTTCCATCCTGGCTGGATTCCTGGGGATGCAAGCGGCTACTCGAGCGAACGTTCGCACGACGGAAGCGGCTCGCTCGTCCGGGCTGGCCAAGGCTCTAAGGGTGGCCTTCAGCGGTGGCGCGGTGATGGGGCTCGCGGTCGGCAGCCTCGGCCTGGCAGGCCTTGGCGCCGTGGTTCTGATTTTTGACCCCGAAACGGTCGGGCTGCGTAACTTCGGTGAAATCGTCAGCGGATTCGCCATGGGCGCGTCCTCGATCGCGCTGTTCGCGAGAATCGGCGGCGGGATCTTCACCAAGGCCGCGGACGTCGGCGCCGACCTGGTCGGTAAGGTCGAGGCTGGCATTCCGGAGGATGATCCCCGCAATCCTGCCACGATAGCCGACAACGTAGGAGACAACGTCGGAGACGTGGCGGGAATGGGCGCCGACATCTTCGAGTCCTACGTGGGCTCGATCGTGGCCACGATCGTTCTCGGTGTTACGGTCACTGCCATCGCGCCGGATCGCAGGCTTGCTGCCCTCGCTCTTCCGCTCCTGTTCGCCATGATCGGACTCGTGGCCTCGCTCATCGGCGTGTTCTCGATGCGCATCCTCGAGAAAATGGACCCGGCGGCAGCGTTGCGGAACACGACGTTCGTCGGCGCCATTCTGTTCTGGATCGGGGCGTATTTCGTGACGATTCGCCTGGACGTGTTCGCTGGAACTTCCGGCCAGTTCTGGACCTGGGGCAACGTCGCGGCAGGTCCCTTCTGGGCCATGCTCTTCGGCTCGCTTGTCGGGATCTTGATCGGCCTCGTGACCGAGTACTACACCGCGGCGAAGCCGGTGCGCGCGATCGCGGCGGCCTCTGAGACCGGCGCGGCCACCAACATCATCACCGGACTCGCGGTGGGTATGGAGTCGGTGGCGATCCCGCTGCTTCTGATCTGCGGGGCGATCTTCTTCGCGTTCCAGTTCGCGGGTCTGTACGGAATCGGAATCGCTGCTGTGGGCATGCTTGCGACGGTAGGCGTCACGATGACCGTCGACGCATATGGTCCGATCGCGGACAACGCCGGCGGGATCTCCGAGATGGCGGGCCTCGGGCCCGAGGTGCGAGCCATCACGGACAGGCTCGACGCTCTGGGCAACACGACCGCGGCCATCGGCAAGGGCTTTGCTATTGGCTCGGCGGCCCTCACCGCGCTGGCCCTGTTCTCCGCTTATGCGAATGCTGTGGGCCTTACGGAGTCCGGAATCAACATTGTGAACCCGCTGGTCGTGATCGGCCTGTTCATTGGCGGAATCACACCCTTCTTCATCGCCTCCCTTACGATGACCGCCGTCGGTCGCGCGGCTGCCGGAATGGTGGCCGAAGTCCGGCGACAGTTCCGTGAGATTCCGGGCTTGATGGAAGGCACGGCGAAGCCGGACTCGGCTCGCTGCGTGGACATTTCGACCCGTGCCGCGCTGCGGGAGATGGTGATTCCGGGCGTAACCGCGATCATGGTGCCTGTGCTCGTCGGGCGCTTCCTTGGTGTGGAGGCGCTGGGCGGTCTTCTGGCCGGCGCAACGTTGACCGGCGTGTTGCTGGCGCTGTTCATGGCCAATGCCGGCGGGGCGTGGGACAACGCCAAGAAGTACATCGAAGGTGGGGCCCACGGAGGAAAGGGATCCGATCCTCACAAGGCGGCGGTCGTGGGTGACACGGTCGGGGATCCGTTCAAGGACACTTCCGGGCCATCGATGAACATCGTGATCAAGCTGATCAGCGTCGTATCGCTGGTGCTTGCGCCGTGGTTCGTGCGTGTACACGGCCTGGCGGCGAACGATGCGGGCACCGCCGACGTTCTGCGTGAACTCGTCGCCTGGTTGCCTTTCGTGGGTTGAGCGGGAGGGCCCCGGCTTGAACGTCGGGGCCCGGTCCACTAGCTTGGCGCGCCGCACCGGGAAATGGTGCGGCAGTTGGGATCGACGGACAACAGAATCTCCTGCCGCGGGAATGTGCCCGCGGCCACTCAGACCGAAGGAGCGATGGAATGCGGGACTACGAAGTCGTTTACATCTTCAAGTCCTCCCTCACGACGGAAGAAATCGAGGGACGACTTGAGGCCTACCACGGGAAGATCCTCGCCGCCGAGGGCAGCGAGATCACGGCGGTTGATCACTGGGGCAAGCGCCAGCTCGCCTACCCGATCGACCGCAACGACAACGGCTACTACGTCGTGACCCAGTTCACGGCATCTCCAGGCGTCCTGCCGGATTTCGAGCGAGTTCTCAAGCTGGACGATGATCTTCTGCGACACCTCGTGGTGATCTCAGAAGGTGAGATGCCGATGCCGGTCATGGATCAGCGTGGCAGAGACGACGACGACAACGGCAACCGACGACGCGGCCGGGACGACAGTGACGACGACGCGGCCGAAGAAGCTGACGGTGCGGCTGACGACGCTGGCGACGATACCGCCGACGAGGCGGACGACGCTGACAACGACGCCGACGACGCGGCTGACAACGATGCCGACGAAGGTGACGACGCGGCTGACCAGGCTGACGACACTGACGACGACGCCGACGAAGATGACGACGTTGACGCAAAGCGGGAGGACTGATCGATGGCCTTCAGAAAAGTATGCAAGTTCTGCGAGCGCAACGTCGAGCGGCTGGACTACAAGGACGCCGACACGTTGGGAAGGCTGATCACGGATCGGGGGAAGATCCTGCCGAGGCGCGCGACCGGGACTTGCGCCAGGCACCAGCGGCAACTGGGCACGGCGATCAAGAGGGCTCGGTACCTGGCCTTGATTCCGTACATTCAGGGCTACCACTCCTGAGTAGCGGCCGACCGGGCCGGTGACGGACGGCGGGTCGTGACCGAGCGCGGGCGCACCCTGATGCGGGCTTCGCTGCTCGTGCTGGTGACAGTCCTTCTGTCGCCGATGAGCCCGGTCTGGCTCGTCTTCGTGCCGTTCGCCCTGCTGCTGTTGGCGTTCAGGACGGACGACTGGCTGTGTGTGGCTGTCGCCGCGGTCATTCTGGGTCTGGGCTTCGCCGGCGGCCGCCCCGGCGGCATGGAATGGTACGTGCCCCGCGCGTGGAGCCTCATTGCTGGTGGAGCCTTCGTGGCGGTCAGCGTCGCGCGCAGCAGGGTAACCCTGGTGAACCGCTCGCTCGGGGCCATCGGTGTGGCCCTCGCCGTATTACTGGTCATTGGCGTGGTGCGTCCCGGGGTATTGCAGGGTGTGAACTGGTGGATGGCTTCGGAGATTCGACAGGCGGCGCTGGTTGCCGGCAGTCTCCTGGAGCAACTGCAGGGAAGTGCCGACCCGCAGGTCCGCCGGCAGTTGGAGGTGGCAGTTCAGCGGTGGGTCGTCTTTCAACAGGACGTGTATCCCGCGATGCTGTCGTTGGCCACCGTGGCTGCGTTTGGAGTGGCGTGGTTCGGCTTCGAGAGGATGTCGGGCGGCTTTCGCAGCCCGGGTCCGATCCGGGAGTTCCGCTTCAGCGACCATCTGATCTGGTTGTTGATCGGAGGGCTCTGCATGCTGGTACTGCCGCTGGGCGGGCCGGCGTTCAGGGTGGGCGAGAACGCCACCGTGTTCATGGGGGGGCTCTACCTTCTTCGGGGCACGGCGATCCTCCTGTGGATGGGTGCCGCGGCGGCGACGACTGTGTGGAGTGGCGTGCTTCTCGCGCTGGCGGCGCTGTTTCTGTACCCGGTAGTCCTGGGTACTGCGCTTGTGCTGGGCCTGAGCGACACCTGGATCGACCTCAGGGGAAGACTATCGCGCGCTCGGGCTGACAACGATCTTTGAAGGTGCCGTTCTCGGGTCGTGAGAGCGTCCGTGGACGAATCGATACGCAACGCAAGGGGTGCTGGACATGGTTCAGGTAATTCTCAGACAGGCGGTAGATGACCTCGGAGACATCGGAGAGGTCGTGGACGTGAAGCCGGGCTACGCCCGCAATTTTCTGATTCCACAGGGGATCGCCTACGAAGCAAACGCTGCGAATCAGAAGCGTTTCGAAGAGGAGCGACGACACATCCTCGATCGGTCCGCGCGCGAGCTGGACCGGGCGAAGGCTGCAGCGGAGCGTATCGAAGGGCAATCCGTTAGCTTCACGGTGCGGGCCGGGGAGGAAGGCAAGCTGTTCGGTTCGGTCACGGCCGCAGACATCTCTGAAGCGCTGGCCGAGAAGGGACTGGAGGTGGATCGCCACCTCATTCGGCTCGAGGAGCCGATCAAGCAGCTTGGCGTCTACCGAGTCACCGTGCGTCTTCATGCCGAAGTGAGGCCGGAGGTGACGGTATGGGTCGTGGCGGAGGGCGATACCGAGGGCTGACCGGAGTGCTGGCCTGAGGCGGACTCCTGGGCCCGCCCTCTCGACAGGAGGAATCCGGGACTTGAGCGACTATCCAAAGGTCGGAAAGCGCGAGCCGGAGCCTGTGCCCGCACAGGCGTCCCGGTCCCGGGTCCGGATCGCCTACCTCGATGGGCATCGGCTTCGTCGCGGATTCCTGGCCGGCGCGGCTCACGTGGGTCGCCAGCGGGCCGAACTGGATCGAATCAACGTGTTCCCGGTGCCCGACGGCGACACGGGCACCAACCTCACGCTCACCCTGCGCTCCATCTCTGATGCGCTGCGCCACGTGCGCAGCGACTCGTTTTCAGAAGTCGCCGGGGTCGCAGCAGAGGCGGGCGTCCTCGCGGCTCGCGGCAACTCCGGGATGCTGTTTTCGCGGTACCTCCTGGGGTTTTCCGAGAGCATTGGCCGACGACTGAGGGTCGGCCCGCGGGAGATTGCGGAGGCCCTGACGGCAGCGGCGGCATCCCTGCACGACGTGCTCGACAACCCCCGCGAGGGGACGATCATCACGGTGGCGCGCGATCTCGCCTCTGAGGCCCGCCGGCGGGCTCATTCCCGCCAGGATGTCTACTTGTGGCTCCGGGACCTCCAGTCGGCATCCGAGCGCTCCCTGCAACGCACCATGGACCTTCTTCCGGTCCTGCGGGAAGCTGGCGTCGTCGACGCCGGGGCGAAGGGGTTCGTCTCCTTCTTCGAGGGGGTGGTCCAGTACATCGAAGGTCACGCCCCCGGGGATCTGATCGCCGAGGCCCCGCTCGAACGGACGCATGGTGGTGACCGGCCGTCGCTGTACGTGGCGCGCGAAGCTGGATTCGGGGCCGAGGAAGGGCGGTACTGCACCCAGATCGCCGTCCAGGGGGACGGCATTCCGGACGCGACCGCGATTCGACAAGCTCTCAAGGGGATGGGGACGTCGACCATCGTCCTGCGCTCGGGTCGCACGGCGAAGGTCCACATCCACACCGACGCTCCCGAAGCTGTGCACGACCTCCTTGGCGCTTGGGGTGAGTTGGTGTCAGAAGTGATCGAGGACACTCAACTCGTGGGAGCCGGGCGGCACGTCGCGGTGGTGACCGACTCCGCTGCTGACCTGCCCCACGACTGGGCCGAGAGGCACGGTGTGGCCGTGGTCCCCCTGCAGGTGATCGTGGGGGATCGCACGTATCGGGACGGGATCGATCTGGATAGTCAGGGCTTGAAGGAGATTCTCACGACTCCCGGGGCCCCGACTCCCAAGACATCGCAGCCACCGCCGTCACTTTTCGTGGAGCGCTTCCGTACCGCACTGGACCGGGGAGCGGAGGAGCTCCTGGGCATCTTCGTGAGCGGAGCGCTCTCGGGTACCTACGGTTCAGCAGCGGCGGCAATGCGGGAGTTTGATGTGCCGACGCAGGCGATCGACTCCAGGTCCGGGTCACTGGGCATCGGGCTTCTCGTTGCCCGTGCCGTGGAGCTCCTCGACGATGGCCATGGTCTCGATGACGTGGCAGCCGAGTTGAGGGCGGTGCGCGATCGTTCGAACATCTTTCTCACCGTGAACACCTTCGAATACCTGCTGCGTTCAGGGCGAGTGGGCCGCACGAAGGCCTGGTTGGGTGGGCTTCTCGATCTGAAACCAATCCTGTCGCTCGACGATGAAGGCCGGGTCGTCAAGGCGGGTACGGCCAGAGGCACGGAGGCGCTGCTGGAGCAGGTGCTGCAGTTGCTGGAGGAGCGCCTTTCCGGTGCGAATCGATACCGACTCGGCGTCGCGCACTTTGCGGTCCCGGAAATCGAGGCGGAGCTCGTAACCCGGTTGCGGGATCGCTTCGACCCCGTGGAGATACTCAGCGGCCCCACGACCGCATCCCTGGCCGTTCACACCGGGCCGGGAGCGTGGGCGGTCGCATACCAGGTTGAAGAGTGAGCCGGATCCTACCCCATTGAGGGAGCCAGCTGTGTGGCGGAACACGGCGTGGGCATCCCGTTTCAATCCATTGGCAGCGAGGAGCACGTGGCGCAAGCTCGAGAGAAGCGCAAGCAGGAAGAAGCAGAAAGACCCGCCGAGGTAGCGGTTGCGGCGGAAGCGGCCCTTGAGCGGAACGCCCGCGAAGCGGCACTCCTGGATCTTCGCGGGGTGTCCGATGCGACCGACTGGTTTCTGATCGCCAGCGGCGATTCGGACACGCACGCCCGCGCCATCGCGGAAAACATCATCGATCGGATGCGCGAAGCGGGGTTCCGACCGGCCGGCGTCGAGGGAAAGGGGAGCGCAAACTGGATCCTCCTCGACTACATCACGCTGGTGGTTCACATATTTCTGCCTCGCGCACGCGACTATTATGATCTGGAGAGGCTCTGGGGCGATGCGCCCTCCCTGGCGGTCGAATAGCCGGTGTCCGGTCGTTTCTTGCCAGTCGTTTCGCCGCTCCTCATGTTGCCGGTCAACGGTAGTGGCTATGGTCCTCCGCCTTGGAAAGAGGCGCATTGAAACCCATTCTAGATGTGGTCCGTTCAGGCGGCGGATGCGGCCTCGCTGCCGCGATGGTCGTTCTCGCAACGGGCTGTGATCGGTCGGCCGGACCGGATGCGCAGCAGCCGGAGCCGGCCCTGCGGGGCGCGACCCTGGTGGTCGGGACCTCCGTCGATCAGTGGAGTTTGCTGAGTGTGCCACGGGACGGCGGTCGGGCCGAGGCCCGCGGTCTCTCGGATCCGGGGCGCGTGGTGTGGACCGGCACGACCGAACTCCCCCCTTCGATCGAGGTGCACTCGCTCCCTGAAGGCCGGGTCATCCTTCGCACCGCCGAGGGCGTCATTCACACGTACGACCCTTTCTCGGAAGCACTCGTGCGGGTGGGCGAGGTTGCGCCAGAGGCCCTGTGGATGGGGAACGGCACGGTAGGGCTCTTCCTGTCACCAGGCGGAGACCTCCTCGAGATTTCGCGCGACGGCGCCTGGAGTTACGGGCTGGACAGGGACGTGTCATGGGCCGCCCCGGCGGACGGCGGCGTGCTCGTGGTTCTCAGGGAGGATGCGGAGCGGCAAACCGTGTGGCTCCTGGACCGCGATGAGGACGAGCCTGCCGAGACGGGTTCTGCTGCCGTGAGTACGCCGGGCGTGATGACGGCGTGGGGCAGGCGCGCCGTACTGGCCTCGACCACGGGTCGCGGCCTGGTCGTGCTCACCGTCACACCCATCGAGCAGGCGGGAGAACTGGACGTGGGCGGACGGATCGTAACGCTGGCAGCATCGCCGTCCACGCATGAGATCTACGTATCCCTGGACGCCCCGCCCCGCCTCGTCGCGGTCAACCGGTTCAACCTTACGAGCCGGGTGCTGGCGGACCTGCCCGCGCCAGCGACAGCCGTGCGACCAAGCCTGTTCGGCGAAGGCATACTGGTGGCGCAGAGCGGTGAGGTCGCGCGGGTTCCGGTGA
>JBDHBK010000042.1:0-11821 GCA_039592635.1 Gemmatimonadota bacterium | reverse complement strand
CGCCGCCTGGTGCGGCCATGCTAGTGCCGGACGGATTACTCGGGAATCGCGATCGTCAGCGGTACTTCGGCCCCGCCCTCTGGACTGTACACGTCCAGTCCGATCACGTCGCCGGGCTCAAGCGATTTAACGGCCTCGCGGTAGTCATCGAGGTTGCTGATCTTCTTGCGGTCGATCGAGGTAATCACTGTTCCCCGGAGATTGCCGAGAGAGCGGCGCGCATAGGCGCCGTACTGGTCCACCGACACGATGACCACGCCCTCGAGATCGCTCGGCAGGTCCAGCGCCCGCCGGACGTCACGTGTCAGGTCTTCGACCTCTATGCCAAGCGGGTCGGAGCTCTCTGCCTCCACGACTCGCGGCGTCTCTTCGCGCTGCAGTTCACCGGCGTCCATCAGACGGACCTTTAGAGTCTCCGTCTCCAGGTCGTCGCGCCGGATTACTGTCACGTCTACGGTCTCACCGGGCTCGTGCTTGCGGATCTTCCGCTGAAGGTCCGGAACGGACTCCACCTTCTCGCCCTCGACCGCGACGATCACGTCGCCCAGCCGTATCCCGGCGTTGGCCGCAGCCATTCCCTCGTTCACGCCCATGACCTTCGCGCCGGCCACCTCATCGAGCTCGTAGTAGCGCGCTTCGGTGTCGTCCACGCCCTGGATGGTGACTCCCAGGAGGGCCCTGCGGACCTCGCCGTAGCGCACCAGGTCGTCGACCACCTCCTGGACCAGGTCTATCGGCACGGCAAAGCCGTACCCCTGGTTGGACCCGTTGCTCGATGCGATCGCGGCGTTCACCCCGATCACCTCCCCGCGGATGTTGACCAGGGGACCGCCCGAGTTGCCCGGGTTGATCGCCGCATCCGTCTGGATGAAGTCCTCGATCGCCAGGTTGTCCTCGTCTCGATTGACGAATTCCTGCCCGATGATGTTGATGCTCCGACCCTTGGCGCTCACGATGCCCGCCGTCACCGTGGTCGTGAGGGGGCCCGCCCCCACCCCGCGGAAGCCGGGGCTGCCGATCGCCAGCACCCACTCGCCCACGCGGGTGGCATCGCTCGACCCGAGGGTCAGGGGGGTCAGGTCACTCGCGTCGAGCTTCAGCAGCGCCACGTCGGTAGTGGGGTCGCGGCCCACGAGCTGCGCCGTGAACTCCCGTCGGTCGCTGAGCTGGATGTCGATGGCCTCGGCACCCTCAATCACGTGGTTGTTCGTGATGATGTAGCCGTCCTCGCTTACGATGAAGCCCGACCCGCTGCCCCTGACGCGCTGCGGCGGCTGCTGCTGGAAGAAGTCCTCGAATGCCGGCGGCAGTGCGCGGCCCTCGCGCGAGTGCTGGGCGATCGTCCGCTCCACGAAGATCGTCACGACGGCCGGCGTAACCTGCTCGGCGATATCCGAGAATCCGCCTTGCGGCAGAACATCACCCTGGATGGGAACGGCCTCGACCACGTTCAGTGTGAGCGGCGGGAATTCCGTAACTCCGGCCATGCTCGGGGGAGTGAGGTCCAGTCGTGCCGCAATCCCGAGTCCGATGGCGAAGGCCACGGCCGCGGTCAGCAGCAGGTTCAGCTTGGTTCGCAACGCGTCGTTCATCGCTATTCCTGTCACCTGTCTTCGGTCAGGCGCGGCGTACGTCGGGTCCCCGCGCCGAATGGGCTATCTCTACTATCGCTCCGGGGGGCTTTCGGTTCCACCCGTCCCCGAATCTCCTCCGTGAGACATGCAGGCCGGCTCCCGGGTTGCCCGGCCATGCCACCGATGAGAAACGGCGCCCTGGATGGGGCGCCGCCTCTCGACACTCCCGGTCCGGCTGTCGGGAGGTTACTTGTCCTCGGACTCGTCTACGATTTCGTAGTCGGCCTCGACGACTTCCTCATCATCGGGAGCCCCCTCACCCTGCCCCGCATCGGCCTCCGCGGATTCCTCGAAACCGGGGGGTGGCTCGGCCTGGTCTCCCATGCCCGCCTTGGAGTAGATCTGTTGGGCCAGCTCCTGCACCGCCTTCTGGATCTCCTCGGTGGCCGCGACGATCTCGTCCGTGTCGTCCTGCTTGAGCGCCTGTTTGCCACGCTCGAGCTTGGCCTCGACGTCCGCTTTGCCCTCCTCATCGACCGAGTCCTTCCAGTCTTCCAGGTTCTTCTCGGTCTGGTAGATCAGCGAGTCGAGACGGTTGTGAGCCTCGGCCTTCTCTCGCCGACCCTTGTCCTCTGACGCGTGGGCCTCGGCCTCGTGCACCATCTTGTCGATCTCGGCGTCCGACAGCCCGGACGAAGCCTCGATCCGGATCTTCTGCTCCTTGCCCGTGGCCCGGTCTTTGGCGCTCACGTGCAGGATGCCATTGGCGTCGATGTCGAACGTCACCTCGACCTGTGGCACACCGCGCGGCGCCGGCGGGATCCCGGTCAACTGGAACCTGCCGATCGTCTTGTTGTCCAGAGCCATCGGTCGCTCGCCCTGCAGGACGTGGATGTCCACCGTGGGCTGACTGTCCTCGGCGGTGGAGAAGATCTCGCTCTTCTTGGTCGGAATCGTCGTGTTCCGGCCGATGAGCGTCGTCATCACGCCGCCCAGCGTTTCGATCCCGAGGGACAGTGGCGTGACGTCCAGCAACAGGACATCCGTCACATCCCCGGCCAGCACGCCACCCTGGATCGCCGCCCCGATGCCCACGACCTCGTCCGGGTTCACGCCCTTGTGGGGCTCCTTGCCGAAGAAGTCCCGCACGGTGTCCTGGATCTTGGGGATTCGCGTGGAGCCACCGACCAGGATGACCTCGTCGATGGCCGAAGGATCGAGACCCGCATCCTCGAGGGCCTTCTTCATCGGCTCCTTGGTCCGCTCGATGAGATCGTCCACGAGCTGTTCGAACTTGGACCGGGAAAGCGAAACGTTCAGGTGCTTGGGTCCGCTCTGATCGGCCGTGATGAACGGCAGGTTAATGTCGGTCTGCGTCGTACTGGACAGCTCGCACTTGGCCTTCTCAGCGGCCTCCTTGAGGCGCTGCAGGGCCATCGGATCCTGGGACAGGTCGATCCCCTGGTCCTTCTTGAACTCGCTGACCAGCCAGTCGATCACGCGCTGATCGAAGTCGTCTCCGCCCAGGTGGGTGTCACCGTTGGTGGCCTTGACCTCGAACACCCCGTCACCCAACTCCAGGATGGAGATGTCGTACGT
Organism: Gemmatimonadota bacterium; assembly: GCA_039592635.1. Classification (GTDB taxonomy): domain Bacteria; phylum Gemmatimonadota; class Gemmatimonadetes; order Palauibacterales; family Palauibacteraceae; genus Benthicola. The sequence goes on along the minus strand of JBDHBK010000042.1, from coordinate 8,648 downwards.
GCCGCCACCAAGGTCGAACACGGCGATCTTCTCTTCCGCCTTCTTGTCGAGCCCGTACGCCAGCGCTGCCGCGGTGGGCTCGTTGATGATTCTCAGGACCTCCAGTCCGGAGACCTTGCCGGCATCCTTCGTGGCCTGGCGCTGCGCATCGTTGAAGTACGCGGGCACCGTGATCACCGCCTGGGTGACTTCCGTGCCGAGGTAGTCCTCCGCCGTCTGCTTCATCTTCTGGAGGATCATCGCAGAGATTTCGGGCGGCGTGAAGGTGTTGTCCGCGTGCGGGACTTTGACCTGCACGCGGTCCTGAGAGTCGCACTCGATCTCGTACGGTACCAGCTTCCGCTCGGACGTCACTTCCGAGCACTTCCGCCCCATGAATCGCTTGATGGAGAAGATCGTATTGCGCGGGTTCGTGACGGCCTGCCGCTTGGCGACCTGGCCGACGAGCCGCTCGTGGTCCTTCGTGTATGCTACGACCGACGGCGTGGTGCGCGTGCCCTCGGCGTTCGGTATCACCACGGGATCGCCGCCCTCCATGACCGAGACCACGGAGTTCGTCGTACCCAGGTCGATTCCAATGACTTTGCCCATTTGGTCTTCCTTTCCTGTCTGAAAAGACGGTAGCCCCCGTCAGCGAATACGCTCCGGCCACCACCGTCCCGGTCCGCGAGAGACCGGTGCCTTCGTTGTCGGCCCCCGATCAGGTGCAAGCGATGTGCCGGACTGAAGACCCGAAAACCTCCTTCACATGCAGGTTTTCACGACATTCTGACACCGATGGTGCAGGTGGGTGTCAGAACGGCAGGAACCAGAGGTCTGCCAGGATGGCGGGCCATGAAATCCCGATAGCGGCCGTTTCGGGATCGCGTTGCGCCGATCAGACCTCCTGCCTACCGTGGGGCCATGTTTCCGCTTCGAGATGAAAACCCCACCGAACTCGTCCCATTCGTCACTTTCCTGCTCATCCTGGCGAACGTGGCGGTCTGGCTGTTCGTCCAGGGAGCCGGTAGCGGACAGCTCTTCCTCGAATCGTTGTGTCAGTACGGAGCGATTCCCGGTGCGGTAACCGGAGCGATTCCGCCCGGGACGTCGATCGACCTGGGCCCGGGAGCGACGTGCCGTGTCGACGGCATGGCTGCGCGCAGCATCCTCACGTCGATGTTCATGCACGGGGGCTGGATGCACCTGATCGGGAACATGTGGTTCCTGTGGGTCTTCGGGAACAACATCGAAGATTCCATGGGCCACGTTCGGTACCTGGTCTTCTACCTCCTGACGGGGGGACTGGCGTCGGCCGCACACATCGTCCTCGATCCTGGCAGCGCGATTCCGACGGTAGGAGCTTCGGGAGCGATCAGCGGAATCATGGGCGCCTACATGGTGCTCTACCCGAAGGTCCGGGTTCAGACCCTCCTGATCATCATCATCTACATTCGGGTGATCCCCCTGCCCGCCTGGGTACTGCTGGCCTACTGGTTCTTCCTCCAGGTGGTCGGGGGAAGCGTAGCGCTCGGCGGAAGCGGCGGAGGCGTGGCCTTCTGGGCGCACGTTGGGGGTTTCGCTGCTGGAGTCGCCCTGGTCAAACTGTTCGAGAAGCGAAAACTGGTCACCGCGAAACGGGCCGGCCACGTTCTTTCGAGAGATGAAATGGGAAGGTGGGATCCATGGTGAGCTGGAAACGGGTGCTGTGGTTGATGGTGCCGATGCTCCTAATGCCCGCCGTCCTGTGGGCGGTCCAGGAAGGCGGGTCGACCCTGATTCAGACAGGGGGTATCGAGGAGCCGTTCCTGCTCCGGTTGGGTAGGGGGGTCCTCGCCATGGCCGTCATCCTGTTCGTTCTGTGGCGATTTTCGCCCAAGCGGAAGTCGATCGACTGGTCGCTGGTCGCGAAGGGCGTGGGCCTGCAGTTCGTCTTCGCCCTCCTCGTTCTCAAGACCACATGGGGACGGGGCTTCTTCAGCGTGGTGAACGACGTGTTCATCGCCCTCATCAGCTACACCCTGGCGGGTGCCCGCTTCGTGTTCGGCTCGCTGGTCGACTATTCCACGCCGGTGGCCGGTGGCGAGGGGATCGTCGAGATCGGTGCCAACTTCGCGTTCGCCGTCCTTCCTACGATCATCTTTTTCTCCGCCTTGATGACCGTGCTGTACTACCTGGGCGTGATGCAGTGGATCGTGAAGGGCGTCGCCTGGGTGATGCAGCGGACGCTGAAGACGAGCGGCGCGGAAACCACCTCGGCGGCCGGCAACATCTTCGTGGGACAGACGGAGGCTCCGCTCCTCGTGAAGCCGTTCGTCAAGAACATGACGATGTCCGAGCTGAATACGGTGATGACGGGAGGCTTCGCCACGGTGGCCGGAGGAGTCATGGCGGCGTACGTGGCCATGCTCGCCGGCTACTTCCCGGCGATCGCCGGACACCTGCTGGCGGCCAGCATCATGGCGGCTCCCGCCGGTATCGTGGTGAGCAAGATCCTGATGCCGGAGACCGAGGTGCCCGAGACGAGGGACAGCCTGGACTTCGAAATCGAGCAGGACTCGGTGAACGTGATCGACGCCGCGGCGGGAGGGGCATCGGACGGAATGGGTTTGGCCCTCAACGTCGGTGCAATGCTGATCGCATTCCTGGCCCTCATCGCCCTGATCAACGGCCTCCTGGGCTGGAGCCTCGGGCTGCTGAACATCGAGGGGATCACCCTCGAGTGGTTGCTCGGTAAGGCCTTCGCCCCCGTAGCCTGGCTGATCGGGGTCCCGTGGTCCGACGCAGCCGAGATCGGGACGCTGTTCGGGGTGAAGATGGTGGCCAACGAGTTCGTGGCCTTCCAGATGCTGGCCGACGGCATCAACGCGGGCTCGACGCTGTCTCCCAAGTCGATCATCATCGCGACCTACGCGCTCACCGGTTTCGCCAACTTCTCGTCGATCGCCATACAGATTGGCGGAATCGGCGGAATCGCTCCCGAGCGTCGGCATGACCTGTCCCGGCTGGGATTGCGTGCGATGCTCGGAGGTACCGTTGCCACGTGGATGACCGCGACGCTCGCCGGGGTGCTCGCATGAACGTCGAGGGGGTCGAGACCATGGATGTGGAGGCCAGGGTGGCCGAGGCGGCCAGTGCCGTGCGCCTGTGGATCGGAGACCTGGAACCGGTCGTGGGCCTGGTCCTGGGATCGGGACTTGGCTCGCTGGGTGACGAGTTCGAGGAGGCGGTGAGGGTCCCGTACGAGGATCTCCCGCACTGGCCCCCCGTCGGCGTGGCGGGCCATTCCGGAACCCTGGTCGCCGGCTTCCTTCAGGGAGTGCCGGCGGTCGGCTTGAAAGGCCGGGCCCACCTGTACGAAGGCCACTCGGCTGGCGTTGCCACGCTGCCCGTCCGTGTAATGGCGGCGCTCGGCATAAGAGCCCTGTTCGTGAGCAACGCGGCAGGGGCCATCAACCCGGATTTCGAGCCCGGCGACTTGATGCTGATATCGGACCACCTGAACCTGATGGGGCAGAACCCCCTGACGGGTCCCGTGGTCGCCGGCGACGACCGGTTCCCCGACATGACCGATGCGTACGATTCGAACCTGAGGATTCTCGCCCGGGAGACGGCCCTGTCCGCGGGCGTCCCTCTGAAAGAAGGGGTGTATGCGGGTCTGTTGGGGCCGAGCTACGAGACGCCGGCCGAGATCCGGATGCTCGAGCGCCTGGGGGCGGACGCCGTGGGGATGTCCACGGTGCCGGAGGTCATCGTGGCCGGGGCTCTGGGACTCCGATGTTTCGGGGTCAGCTGCATGACGAACTACGCGGCCGGCATCAGCCCCGAGCCTCTATCGCACACCGACGTGATGGAGGTCACCGAGCGGGTCGGTGGCCAGTTCAGGGCACTGGTGCGCGCCGTTATCGGTAGGATCGAGTCCGCGCTGTAAGAGCTGCAGGAACGCCTACCCGGTTTCCGCCCGGTGGTTAAGGGGAGTGCTTCCCGCCCCGAGTCCCGGCGCGGTGGCGATGGCCCGCCGGGTGTACGACAGGGCGCGATCGACGGCCTCCTCCAGAGTCTGACCCAGGGCGAGGCCGGCAGTGATGGCCGCCGAGAGGGTGCAGCCGGTTCCGTGAGCATTCCCCACCGGGAACCTGGCCGCTCTCCAGTCCCTCCAGCCCACCCCATCGAAGAGGATGTCCACGACTTCGTCCCCGTCCAGGTGGCCTCCCTTGATGAGAACGGCACGGCACCCGTCATCGACCAGGCGGCGAGCGGCTTCGCGCATGTCGGTCTCGTCGCGCACCGGCATGTCCGCCAGGATGGCCGCCTCGTCCAGGTTGGGGGTCACGAGGCTCGCCAGCGGCAGCAGGGCCGATCGAAGGGACCCTACGGCGTCAGGGTCGAGGAGGGCGTCCCCGCTGGCCGCCACCATGACCGGATCCAGCACGTAATGCTCGATTCCGGCCTCCGATAGCGCACCGGCGACGGCTCCGATGGTCGGAACGTCAGCCAGCATACCGGATTTGCAGGCGGCAGGGCCCAGGTCCGCTGCGACGGCTCGGATCTGCTCGATCACGATGTCCGGGGGAATGGTGTGGACGCCATACACGCCTACCGTATTCTGGACGGTCACGGCCGTGACGGCCGACGTACCGAACACGCCGAACGCCTCGAACGTCTTGAGATCAGCCTGGATTCCGGCGCCGCCACCGGAGTCGCTGCCCGCGATCGTGAGCGCCACCGGGGGCCGGGCTGGATGGGACGGATTCACGGTACGTTTCGCCTTCCTTGCCTCCGCTTTCCCCGCGGCGGCGGCCGGTTCACATTAGTCAGCCATGCCCAGTCAGAGTCAGAGCAAGCACGTACGGGCGCTCCACCGGCGCAAGGAACGGCGAGCCCGCGGCGAGTTTCTCGTCGAGGGGCCGCGTGTCCTGTCCGAACTCCTGCGCTCCGGTCGGCCGGTGACGATGGTGCTATATACCGAGGCAGCGCAGGAGGAGCCAGCCGGCCGGGGCCTGCTGGCGGAAGCGGTCGCGGCCGGGGTGCCGGTGGAACTCGTGAGCGATGCGGTCTTGCGGGCGCACGCCGATACCGTGACTCCGCAGGGCTGGCTGGCCACGGCGCCTCTTCCCGCGTGGGCGTGGTCCGACATGGACGGGACCAGGTTGTTGATCCTCGATGCCATCAGGGATCCCGGAAACGCGGGAACGCTGATCCGCTCGGCCGAAGCGCTGGGCGCCGGGGGGGTCGTCGTTCTGCCGGGAACCGCGGATCCCTGGGGTCCAAAGGTCGTACGGGCGGCCTCGGGATCGTCGCTGCGTATGCCGGTACTCGAGGCCGAAGCGGAGGATGTCCTGGACAGGCTCCGGGAATGGAATACCCCCCTGTGGGCGGCCGAAGCGGATGGCGAGATCGTGGATCGCACGGAGCCACGTCCCCACCGCCTGGCGCTGGTCCTGGGCAATGAAGGGGCGGGGGTTTCCTCCCCCATGCGGGCGGCCGCGGATCGAATCGTGGCGATTGCGATGAAAGGGCGAGTGGAGTCTCTCAACGCGGGGATCGCGGGAGCCATTCTCATGGACCGGTACTTCGGAGGCTGAATGCCCCAGACCATACAGATCGTGTTCCTCGTCTACGCGGGAGTCCTGGGAGCGTCCGTCGGTTCGTTCATGAACGTGTGCGTGAGTCGCCTGCCGCACGGTGAGAGCCTCGTGCGGCCGCGTTCGAGGTGTCCGGGATGCGGTGGACCGATCGCCTGGTACGACAATATCCCACTAGTGAGCTGGGCACTGCTGCGCGGTCGCTGCAGACAGTGCCGCGAGCGGATTTCGATCCAGTATCCGGCCCTCGAGCTGGTGACCGCGGCGATCTGGGTAGGAATGGCATTGCTGTACGGACCGACGTGGCGGGCCCTGCAGGGGTCGATCCTGTTCAGCCTGCTGCTGACCATCTCCCTGATCGATGCCCGGCACTACCTCATTCCCGACGCCCTGAGCCTGGGAGGCCTCGGTGCGGGACTCGCGCTGGCACTGCTTCCCGGACCACCCTCCATCCTCACGGCCCTCATCGGCGCAGCCCTCGGATTCGGGGTGCTTCTGGCGGTGGGTGTGCTCGGCGAGTGGGTGTTCAAGAAACCGGCGATGGGGGGCGGCGACATCAAGATGATGGCCATGGTCGGCGCGTTTCTCGGTCCGGCAGGAGCGATGCTCACGATATTCCTGGGGGCCCTCGCCGGGACGATCGTGTTCGCTCCCCTCAGCTTGAAGACGAAGAAGGAAGTACCGTTCGGGGTGTTTCTCGGGCTGGGCGCGGCCATTGCGTTCCTGTTCGGCGAGGCCCTGGTGGACTGGTACAGCAACACCGTGTTCGGAACGGTCTGACCGCGTCGCTTCCGCCCGCCCGGGTCTAGCCGCCGGGGGACGGCTCCCTTTCCGACCCTTCGTCCGCGGGCTCGCCGGGAATCCGGGTGATGCGGGCCCGCGTCACGTAGGTGTCGCTCGAGCTGATCACCTCGATCCTGAGTCCCTCCGCGTCTACGGACTCGTGCGGATCGGGTACCCTGCCGAACTTCTGGGCCAGGTAGCCGTTCAGCGACCGGTGCTCCAGCACCGGAAGCGTGCAGTTGAAGAAGTGGTTGATTTCGCGCACGTCGGGACGTCCGTCTCGTCGTCGATCTCCCCGACCAGTTCCTCGAGGATGTCCTCGAGCGTGATCAGGCCGTCGGTGCCCCCGTGCTCGTCCACCACGATCCCCGCGTGGATACGCCGTGCCTGGAATTCGGCGAGCAACTGACTGAGCACCACCGTCGCGGGGACGAACATGGCTTCCCGCGCCAGGCGGCCCAGCCGAACGTCGCGCTGCCCTGACAGAAGAGCCTGGTAAGCGTCCCGGACGTAAAGGATACCGGTAATCTCATCCAGCGAGTCTCCGTATACGGGTATCCGGCTGAACGGAACGGTCTGCAGCTCGGACGCGATGCTCGACAGGGCCTGGTCGGCGGGCCAGGCGAAGATCCCTACTCTCGGCGTCATCACTTCCCACGCCTGCGTCGTGTCGAGCGTAAAAGCCTGTTGGATGATCCGGCGCTCGTGCGGATCGATCTCACCGACCTCGTGCCCGATCTCCGTCAGGGTACGGATCTCGGCCTCGGTGACGGTCGGGATCACGGATCCGCTGTCCGGAAGCACGGTCCGGGTGAGCTTCTCGAGAGGTACCACCAGCAGGGCCAGCGCTTTCGACAGGGCCAGAAAGATCGGGGCGATCGCGAGCGAAATCCGCTCCGCGTTGGCCGCGGCGAAGCTCTTGGGGACGATCTCGCCGAAGAAGAGAACGAGGAGCGTCATCCCTCCGGTCGCGATGCCGACGCCCGCTGACCCGAAGGCCTGGATCGCGGCGTACGTCGCGACGGATGCGGCCCCGATGTTCACCACGTTGTTCCCGATCAGCAGCGTGATCAGCAGGCGGTCGGGGCTCGATTTGAGCCGCACCAGGGCCCTGGAGCCCCGCCGTCCCTCTTCGGCCAGCGCTTCAGCGCGCGTATCGGGCACCGAGAAGAAGGCGATCTCGCCGCCGGAGAAGAACCCGGACAGGGCCACGAGAACTGCCAGGACGACGACCAGCCCGATCATGTCTTGACGGTACCGAGGAGGTCAGCCACGAGGTCGTCCGGTGTGCGCCCCGCCGCCTCAGCCTCGAAGCCGGGCACGATCCGGTGCCGCAGGACGTCCGGGGCGATGGCCTTCACGTCGTCGAAGTTCGGAACGGGCCTTCCCTGCAGTGCCGCCCTGGCCTTACTGCCCAGTACGAGGTGCTGGGAGGCGCGGGGCCCGGCTCCCCACGCCACCATCTCGCGAACGAAGGACGGAGCGCCCGGGTCGTCGGGGCGCGTGCTGCGGGCGAGTCGCACGGCATAGTCCACGACCGAAGGCGGGACGGGGACCCGACGCACCAGCGACTGGAATCGACGCAGGCGCTCGCCATCGATCACGGGCTCGATCGTCTGCGACTCGCCAGACGTCGTGACGGTCGCGATCTGTCGCTCTTCATCGAAAGACGGATAGGTGATCCGCAGTTCGAGCATGAAACGGTCGAGCTGCGCCTCGGGCAGAGGGTACGTGCCCTCGTGCTCGATGGGGTTCTGTGTGGCCAGCACGAAGAAAGGCGGTTCGAGCTCGAGTGTCTCGTTTCCGACCGTCACCGAAAGCTCCTGCATCGCCTGCAGAAGCGCGGCCTGGGTCTTCGGCGGGGTGCGGTTGATCTCGTCCGCCAGGATGACGTTCGCGAAGACGGGACCCGGAACGAACTGGAAGACGCGGCGCCCGGTCTCGGGGTCCTCCTCCAGAACCTCCGTTCCCGTGATGTCGGACGGCATAAGGTCGGGAGTGAACTGAATCCGGCTGAAGCGGAGCCGAAGGGTTTCGGCCAGCGTAGAAATCAGGGTCGTCTTCGCCAGGCCGGGGACTCCGACGACGAGCGCGTGTCCCCCGGCCAGGAGGGCCATCAGGAGCTTCTCGACGATCTCGTGCTGCCCGACGATACGCCGGGCCACCTGCTTCTCCAGGGCCTGTCGCGCCTCGGAGAGTTCCTGCAAAAGCTCGACGTCGTTTTCGCTCGCCACGTTCCCCGTCCCCCCACTGCCGGTCATGGTATTCTGCCTCCGGTGAGCCGGGCATGGGCTGTCGGCC
>JBDHBK010000041.1:0-10169 GCA_039592635.1 Gemmatimonadota bacterium | reverse complement strand
CCATCCACCTGTTCGACGGCCGCATCGTCGAGGAGCGGTCGTCAGAGCCCGGGACCGGCTGACCGTGAGTGAACACAAGGCAAGCATCCTGGTCGCTGACGACCAGGCGGACGTACTGGCCGCGCTCCGCCTGCTCCTGAAGGCCGAAGGATTCGAGATAGCCACTGCGACGTCACCATCCGAGGTCCTCGAGCTTCTCGAACTCGACGAATTCGATTGTCTGCTGCTCGACCTGAACTACACTCGCGACACCACCTCGGGGCAGGAGGGGCTTGACCTTCTCCCCCGCATCCAGGCTCTCGACGGCACGCTTCCGGTGATCGTCATGACCGCCTGGGGCAGCATCGAGAGCGCCGTGGAAGCGATGCGTCGTGGCGCGCGGGACTACATCGAAAAGCCCTGGGACAACGACCGCCTCCTGGCGACGATCAATTCACAGCTCGTGCTGGTGCAGGCCGTTCGCAGGGCTCAGTTCTTGGAGGCCGAAAACGAGATGCTGCGGGATGCCGACGTCCCCGATATGATCGCGGACTCGCGCGCCATGCAGCCGGTCCTGCGCCTGATCGAGCGCGTCGGGCCCTCGGACGCCAACGTCCTGATCACCGGGGAGCCCGGAACCGGGAAGGAAGTCGTCGCGCGTTGGCTGCACTATCGGTCGAACCGGGCGGATCGGCCCCTGGTGACCGTGAACACGGGAGGTCTTTCTGAAGGGGTGTTCGAGAGCGAGATGTTCGGCCACGTCCGGGGTGCTTTTACGGACGCCAAGTCGGATCGGGTCGGCTACTTCGAACTTGCCGGGCATGGCACGCTGTTCCTCGATGAGATCGGCAACGTCCCGCTCACGCAACAGGCAAAGCTCCTTCGCGTCCTTGAGTCGGGCGAATTCCAGCGAGTGGGTTCCAGCAAAGCTCGGAAGGTGGACGTTCGGATCCTCACGGCGACCAATTCCGACCTAGAGCGCTCGGTCGCAGAGGGGACGTTCCGTGAAGACCTGTACTATCGACTGAACACGGTCGAGATCCAGTTGCCAGCGCTTCGAGAGCGACGGGAAGACATTCCCCTCCTCGCTGCCCACTTCCTGCGGATCAGTGGAAGCAAGTACGGCCGCCCCGACATGACCTACTCCGCTGCCGCCATGGATGCGCTTCTCCGGCATCCCTGGCCCGGCAACGTCCGCGAGCTCAGGCATTCCGTGGAACGGGCTGTCCTGCTCACCGAGAACCACGTCGTGGACCTCGAGCACCTGGGCCTTCGACAGGCCTCGGAGGGCTCCCTGCGACTCGAGGCGGTGCCCCTGGACGAAGCGGAGCGAATCCTGATCCGGAAGGCCCTGTCACGGAATCGGGGAAACGTGAGCCGCGCGGCTCACGACCTCGGCCTGAGCCGCAGCGCGCTGTACCGGCGCCTCAAGCGGCACGGATTGCACGCCTGAGCCGGCTACGGGGAGGCCGCAGATGATTGCTCGCGGCATCAGGCGCGAACTCAGAACGCGCCTTACCTACCAGAGGGCGATCCCGCTCCTCGCGGTCCTGTCCGGCGTGCCGGCAGTGATTGCGACGCTCATCCTCGTTTGGACCGGTGACCACGCCAGCCGCACACAGTGGACCGTCACCGTCTTCGTACTTGGCACCTGGACAGCCGTCCTCATCGCCATGCGGGACCGCCTGGTGCGTCCGCTCCACGCCGTATCCAACATGCTGGAGGCCCTGCGCGAGGGCGATTATTCCCTTCGCACCCGGGCCCCGGCCAAGGATGACGCTCTGGGTCTGATACTGCACGAAGTCAACCAGCTCGCCGGCTCGTTCCACAATCAAAGACTCGATGCGCTGGAAGCCTCGAATCTCCTCACGCGCGTGATGACCGTCATCGACGTGGCTCTGTTTTCATTCGACGACCACGATCGCCTGCGGCTCATCAATCGGGCGGGTGAACACCTTCTCGGTCGTTCCGAGGAACAGGTCCTCGGTCACACGGCGGAACAGCTCGGCCTCAGTGACTGCCTGGGCGGTGACACGCCTCGAGTCATGGACGTCGCCGTCGCGGAGGGTCTCGGCCGCTGGGAGCTTCGCCGGCGGAGCTTCCGCTGGGAGGGCCGGCCGCACAGGCTGGTCGTACTGGCCGACCTGAGCCAGGTGCTGCGCGAAGAAGAGCGCGTGGCGTGGCAACGGTTGATCCGGGTATTGAGCCACGAGATCAACAACTCACTCACGCCCATCAAGTCGATCGCGACCAGCCTCAGCGCCCTCCTCGAACGGCGGGATGTCGCCGGTGACGATGACGAAGATCTCAAGGAGGGACTGCAGGTGATCGCCGGTCGATCGGAGGCCCTGGGTCGCTTCATGTCCTCCTACGCGAGACTGGCCAAACTTCCCCATCCCCAGAAGCGCGAGCTGAGCGTGCGCGAGTGGGTGCGGCGCGTGGCCAGCCTCGAGAGCCGTATCGAGGTCGAGGTGCTGGACAGTCCTGATGTCAGAATCGAGGCGGACGGCGATCAGCTCGATCAGCTGCTGATCAATCTCCTGGACAACGCGGTGGATGCCTCACTCGAAACCGGTGGCGCCGTGCGAATCAGCTGGGCGGACATGGAGGGTCACGTCGAGGTGAGGATCGAAGACGAGGGTCCCGGCCTGGCACAGACGGCGAACCTGTTTGTCCCGTTCTTCACCACCAAACCCAAAGGCTCGGGAATCGGTCTCGCCCTGAGCCGGCAGATCGTCGAGGCACACGGAGGCAGAGTGAAGCTGCGAAATCGGAAGGACGGCCCCGGCTGCGTGGCCGAGGTATGGCTGCCCCGGCAGGCCGCAATCTTCTCTGCGTCAGAGCCCTGACCCCGGCTTCGTCGTCAGTCGCAGTCAATCCTGCCTTCTTTGGTGGCGCTCCGATCATGTGGCAAGACGCACATGGAAGCGTCAGGGCGCGGGTCGAAGCGCGTTGAACAACAGCGGGAATGTGGCCATAGAGAGTCCCCGTTGCTGCGGGTCGATACCGAACAGCACGACCCTTCCCCTTCCCAGGGGCACATCAACCACCGCGGAGGCTCCCGCGAGGGCGCTGGCCCCGTTCATCCAGCCGCTGAGGACACGGGGCCGCGCACCGTAGGTGGCTACCGATATGGCATTGCTCCGGGCCGGCAGATCGAACGCGCTGCCGCCTTCGATCCATGCAGCCGTGCGTGGCTGCATGTCCCGGCCGAGACTCGTGGTCGTGTCGACCTGCAGGCTGACCTGTGCCCCTGGCGCGAAGAACGTTTCCTTCGGCTGATCGCGCAATCGATCTACCACCGGCAGGCCAAACCTCTCGGTCACCCACGCAGCAGATCGACCCAGGGCCACCAGCGTTCCTCCGGCTTCCACGAACTCGCGTAGCGCCTGCACGCCGGCCGCCCCCAGACCTCCCGTGTATTCCACCGGCATCGAGCCCGCAGCCCATCCCTGATCCAGAACAGGTGCCTCCACGGACGGAAGCACGATGCTCGTGAATCGGCGTGCCAGGTCGCCCTGCCGGATCTGCTGGTCATGAACCGTGGCGTAAGGCACCTCGTAGCCGTCGAACAGCCACCGGGTCCACCCCTCGTCCGTTGCCGGTACCCACGGCTGGTACAACCCGACCAGCACGCCCGGTCGTCCTGACAGACCCTCCACGTGTCGGGGCCTGAACCCGGGGGGCCCTTCCATTCGCAGCACATCGCCGGTCGGCACCTGGTTCGTCGGCACCGCACGCACGCCAAGAAACAGCGGCAAGTTGTGGGCGGTTACGTCATAGGGGGTTCCGGGAGGACCGCCGGGATACTCCGGGCCGCCGGGATAGGCCTGCGGGGCCAAAAGCATCTGGGCGAAGGCGGCGTAGGGTTGGCGCATTTCGATCACAAGGCTTCCCGCCGGCCAGTTGGTCCCGCCGGCCGTCAGCACCCCGGTGGAAACGTCGACCTCGACCTGGGCCGTCCGCAGAATCCTGGTGAGTTCGGCCACTGCCGGCTCGTTGCCCTGGTGAGCCGGCACTACCCACGCTGCCGGCCATGCCGGCCACCCCGATACCGCCCTCTCGCCCACCGAAACGAAGTTCTCGAGCCATGCTTCCCGGGACGGCGCGGCCGCTCGCAGAAGACCGAGAGCGCCGGCTTCCATGTAGTCCAGGATGTCGGTCAGGCTCCAACTGCCGCCGGGCCACGGGGCCGGATCGTTCCACGCTGTTTCGCCACGGCGGTCCCGGTTCTCCGTCTGCAGTTCGCCGGCCGAAACCTCAATGGGGGTAGCGAGACGGGCGCTGGCGGTCTCGCTCAGGATGCGCACGGCCCCGTGATAGTGCGCATAGGCCCGCGCCGGACTCCACGCGTCGTACCCTGATCCGACTACGACGCCCTGCTTCCCCTCTCGCAGCAGTTGCCATGCGATCGCGGTGCCGAGTGAATTCGTAGCTGCTGTCAGGAGTGGGTCGACGTTGGGTTCGATGGGGTCCGTCCATGGGGGGACGAAGAAACGGCTGCCATGGGGTCCCTGTTGGTGGATGTCGTGCACGATCTGGGGGTGCCAGACGTTGTAGACCTGCTCCACCACGTTCCGGGTCTCGACCTGGGTGAACGAATACCAATCCCGGTTGTTGTCGTGTCCCGTGTAGTGGTGGTAAAGGCGGGGAGGCGGTGACCCCTCCCACGGCATTCCGATCGACTCCCGGTACCATTCGGCAACCATGTCCACGCCATCCGGATTCAGCGAGGGGACGATGAGCACCACGCATTCCCGCAGGACGTTCACCAGAGTCGAGTCGGTCGCGGCGGCAAGACGGTAGGCGAGGTTCAGCGGCGCGAGCGAGCTGCCCACTTCGGTCGGGTGGATCGCCGAGGTGATCAGGACGACGAGACGGCCCGAGCGGATCAACTCCGCACGTGACGCGGGGTCGTCGAGGCGGCGGGGGTCGGCCAACCGCGCCTGCAAGGCCTGGTATTCGTCCAGCCGCGAGTGATTGGCTGAATCCGTGATCGTCAGGAGCACCATCGGCCTGTCGAGTGTGCTCCGGCCGATCGTGTCCAGGCGTACCCGGTCGCTCTGTCGGGCCAGCACCTCCAGATAGGCCGTCGCCTGCTCCCAGTCCACGACCATTCGGTCCGCGCCTGGACGAAAGCCGAGGTGGGCCTCTGGTGGGTCCGGAGGCAGTCGGATGGCTCGCGCGTCGTCGCTCTCCTGCGCAGCGGCCGTTCCGGAGAAGGCGACGATCGCCAGTCCGGCCAGGACGCCGCACGTCCGGCCCCGTCGTCCCGGGCTCCGTGCCTTGCGGCACCCCTGGGGCTCAGCCAAGGACGGACGTGACATCGGCCAGTGAGTCGATAATGTGATCCGGTCTTTGGTCGGGGGGCGCTTCATCAAGCAGGGTCTGGTCGAACTTGCCCGTTCGAACCTGGATCGTCATCAGTCCCGCGGCCCGGCCACCCCGGACGTCGGTCTCCAGGTCGTCCCCTACCACGGCCAACCCGTCCCGGTGAATGCCGAGCAGCGACGATGCCGCGTCGAAGAAGGCGGGCGAAGGCTTTCCGACCAGTGTGGCTTGCTGGCGACTGGCATATTCCAGGCCGGCAACGAACGGGCCCGCGTCGAGCGTAGGCCCCTGTTCGGTCAACCAGAACCGGTTTCGGTGAATGGCCACGAGACTCGCACCCGCCCGCAGACTTCGAAACGCCGAGTTGAGGCGCTCGAAGGTGAAGTCGGTGCCGAGGTCGCCCACGAGGACCGCGTCTGGTCTATCGTCCGTGATTTCGAAGCCCTCGAAATCCTCCCGGGTCGAGTCCGCCACCAGCAGGTGAATCCGGCGCACTCCTTCGTCCCTCAGCCACCGGGCCGCGGCAACGGGCGCGCTGAAGATCTCCGACGGGCCTACCCGCAGTCCCATCGAACCCAGAGAGAGCGCGATGTCGGACCGCGACATGCGGCTCGTATTGGTCGTGAACAGGAGCGGAACGCCGCTTGCTCGCACGCGAGCAATGGCCTCGTCGGAACCCGCTATCAGCTCCCGCCCCAGGTAGACCGTGCCATCCAGATCGATCAACAGGCCTTCGATTGGCCGCATGCTCCGACGTCACCCGTCCTTTCACTACCGGTATCCGTCCGGCTCCGCGTACTCGCCCATGCTGCTCACTTGCACCCTGGCGGCCAGCCAGCGATGCTTGCGACGTGCACCACGACCCGGATGATTGCTCGACCCACTGCGGTACTATTGAGACAGTACAGTTTTCACCGCAACCGACCCGCGAAACCCGGAAGGATACCGTGCCCGAACTCGCTCCGTTTTCCGCGCTCCGCTTCACGCCCTCCGCAGGTGACCTGTCACAGCTGCTCGCCCCGCCCTATGACGTCATTGACGAGGCGCACGCCGAGGAACTCAAGAACCTGAGCCCGCACAATTGCGTTCGCCTGATTCTTCCGGACGGGTCGCCCGGGGACCGCTATGTCAATGCCGCTGCGACACTTAAACAGTGGATTCTCGAGGGGGTTCTCGATGTCGATCCGGACCCTTCCGTGTACGTGTACCGGCAACGCTTCCAGGCTGATGGACAGCCGAGCGAGAGGGTGGCGGTCTTCGCGGCGGTTCGGTTGACGCCGTTCAGCGACGGCCAGGTTCTTCCGCACGAACGCACTCATGCTGGCCCAAAGAAGGACCGCCTGGCGCTTACTCTGGCGACGCGCACGCAGCTTTCGCCCATCTTCATGGTCGCCCGCGACGACGACGGAACGCTCTACGGCCTCGAGCGCGAAATCGTTGACACGGTCCCCGACGTCGAGGCCGCCACTCCGGATGGAATCCAGCACTCGATGTGGGTGGTGTCGGGTGACCGCAGCGACAGGTTGCTGTCCGCTGCGGCGTCACACCCGCTGCTGATCGCGGACGGTCATCACCGTTACGAGACGGCGCTGGTGGCCGCCGAAGCCCTTGGTGGCAACGTAAAGGCGGCTTATTTGCTGGTTTGTATCGTCAGCCAAGTCGATCCTGGACTGGTTGTCCGTCCGACGCACCGGATCCTCTCCCGGCCGCCGCAGACCAACGACGGACGTTTCGACTGGACCTCGACTCTGGCTCATTCCTTTCAACTCGAGGAGCTGCCCGGCCTGACTCCGTTCCAGGCGGAGGATGCGGTCGCCTCGGGCCCGCCGGGTTCGATCATCGCCGCTTTGCCGGACGGGTCCGGCTATTGGCTGGCGTCTCCGCGGTCCGAAGTCCTCGCGGGAGCCGGCGTTCCCGCCGAACGAGCCCGAATCTCGCCTGTCGTGTTCGATGAGCTGGTGCTGGGGCCTCTATATGGGCTGGAGGCCGACGAGGCTGCGCATGACGGTATTCTGTCCTACTCGCGCAGCCCGGCGGTGGCAGCCTCTGTGTCAGGCGCTGCGTGCGGCTTCATCCTCCCACCGGTGTCGCTCGAGGACGTGTGGGCTACGGCGGGCCCTGGAGGCCGTCTCCCTCCCAAGTCCACCTATTTCGAACCGAAGATGCCGTCAGGACTGCTGTTTCGGCCTCTCTGATTCCAGTCAGTCACCCGGGCTGCCCATCCGCCCGGCGGTGTTTGCCGCGGCCCGCGAAGCGGCATACCTTCGGGCGCCATGAATACAACTGAGTCTGGCCGGGATTCCCGGAGGGTAATACGCGTCGCGCACAGTCCTGATTCGGACGATGCTTTTATGTTCTACGGACTGGCTTCTGGCGAGATCGACACGGCAGAGCTGGCCTTCGAACACGAGCTCCAGGGAATCCAGGAGCTGAACGAGCGCGCCATGCGCGGGGAGCTCGAGGTTACGGCGGTTTCCATTCACGCATACGCCTACCTGACGGACCGCTACATCCTGCTTCCCCACGGAGCCAGCATGGGTGAGGGCTACGGCCCGAGGCTCGTCAGCAGGGTTCCCATGGACCGTGACGCGATCCGTTCGTGCACCATCGCGATTCCTGGCGAGCTTACGTCTGCCTATCTCGCACTGAAATTGTGGGAGCCTGCCGCCCGGACCGTCGCCATGCCTTTCGACGAGATCCTGGAGGCGGTCCGGGACGGCCAGGTGGACGTCGGGCTGATCATTCACGAGGGGCAACTGACCTACGCCGACGAAGACCTGGTTCTTCTCGAAGATCTCGGTCGTTGGTGGAAAGAGGAAACGGGCCTTCCGCTGCCTCTGGGGGGCAACGTCATTCGGCGGGATCTCGGGGCCGAACTCATTCCACGGGTGTCCGACTATCTGCGACGCAGCATCGCGTTCTCACTGGACCACCGGGAGCATGCGATGGACTATGCCATGGGCTTCGCCCGTGGTCTCGATCGCGGAACTGCGGATGAGTTCGTGGGAATGTACGTCAACCAGCGCACGCTGGATTACGGTCCCGACGGGCGCGAAGCCGTGCGCCTGTTTCTGCAGCGGGGCGTCGAGGCGGGAGTTCTTCCGGGGCCGGTACAGGTGGAGTTCGCCGACTAGGTCTCCGGCGCCGGTTGCTCCTACTCGCCCTGGCGGTACGCGTCCAGTTGGGCCACGCCGAGACCAGCGATCCGTCGAAGCGTTGAGCGTCGGGTCACGTAGATCTCCGAGTCACCTGCCAGCGCCGTCGCGATCTGTATGGCGCGTGGCAGTCCACCGCCTATCTGTGCCTTCACCTGGGCCGCCTGGCGAGCGATCGTCGCCGATACCGGTACGACTTCGAGGCCTTGCAGCGCTGCAATCAGTGCTTCCACGTGTTCCGCCGTGGCCTCCTGTCCTGACCTATAGGGCTCGACAAGGAGCTGGTAGATCGTGATGGCCGAGGTGAACGCGGTGAAATCGCCGTCCCGCAAGCCGGCGAGAATCGCACGCGTGAGGTGAAGATAGCGGGCGTCTCCGACCAGGTGGAGTGCCAGGACACCCGCGTCTACGTATACGATCCCCGCCTCAGACAGGACTTTGCGGAACGCCGCAACTTCATTCACCGCGGGCCTCCGGCCACAGTTCGCCCTCGGCGTCCGTGGAGCCCGACAGAAGGCCCTCGAGTGCGGTCACCACGTCGTGGGGCTCCACGCGCATCTCGATGACATCTCCAGCCACCGTCACGAGAAGCCTGTCTCCCGGCCGCAGGCCCAGGGCTTCCCGGGCTTCGCGCGGCACCACGATCTGGTGCTTGCTGCTCATCTTTACCGACGAAGACATCCCGACCTCCGCTTTGGTCCCTTTACGGAACAACTTTACGTGCGGAGCGGCGGGGCGAAAGGCCCCGTACGTGTACTAGAGGACCTGATACAGGAAGAACGAGTAGCCCGTCAGCAGAAGGGCGCCCTCCCAGCGCGTCACCTTGTGCCCGGTGTAGGCCAGGGGAATGAGCGCCAGACAGAAGATCATCGCGGGCACCACCTGTCTGGCCACGGTATCCGGCGTCAACTCCAGCGGACCGAACAGAGCCGCCGTCCCTAGAACGAGACCCAGGTTGAAGATATTCGACCCGATCACGTTGCCGATGGCGATGTCTCCCAGGCCACGAGCTGCGGCGGCGATCGTTGAGGCCAGTTCGGGCAGTGACGTACCCACGGCGACCATCGTCGCGCCCACGACTTCCTCTGGAATCTGATACGCTATGGCGATCTTGCCTGCGGATTCGATCATCCACGAGGCCCCCGCGAGCAGCAGGGCCGTTCCAAAGGCCACCCGGAGCCAGTTCACGAAAGGCCGGCGGATGAATCCACCGTCCTTCATGTGAGCCTCGATTCGGGCTGCCTGAAACTGCCCCGTTTCTGTCTCCGACTTACCCCAGCGAACCAGGTACAGCATGTAGAGCGTGAAACCCCCGACGAGGATCAGCGCATCCAGCGTACCGATGACGCCATTCGAGGCAAAAACCATGACCGCCGCCAGGACCAGAACCATGAGCGGCGCTTCGCGTTGCAAGAGCTTGCGGTGTACGAAGATCGGGCGAACCATGGCACCCAACCCCACGATCAGGCCGACGTTCGCTACGGTAGAGCCCATGACGTTTCCGACCGCGATCCCGTGCTGACCGCGCAGTACGGCACCCACCGATACGACCAGTTCCGGAGCGGAGGTCCCGAACGCTACGATGGTGAGACCCACGAGGAGCGGGCTGACTCCACGGTGCTCGGCAACCCGCGACGCTCCTGTGACCAACCAATCCGCCCCGAGCGTAAGTGCGGTCAGCCCTACGAGGAACAGGAGCGCGTC
>JBDHBK010000040.1:0-10190 GCA_039592635.1 Gemmatimonadota bacterium | reverse complement strand
AGCCGGTTCGCCCGGACCTGGTGAGCGGTCTCGGCCCCCTGGGTGGACTGCACACGGCCGTCGCCTGGGCGGCTGAGGATGCCATGAGAGGAGTGGTCGTTCTCGCCACCGACATGCCCTTCGTTCCCACACCTCTGTTGGATGACCTCGTAGGCCGGCTCGAGCGGGGATCGGCCGTCGTACCGGCAAGCCGCGGCCCGCGGGGGTTTGAACCCCTGTGCGCGGCTTACGATGTCGGGTGCCTTCCTGCCATCGAGGCTGCGATCGAAAAGGGGGACCGGGCCGTGATCTCGTTCTTCCCTGCGGTCGACCTCCGGATCGTGGAGCTGGCCAGAGTGTCGGCATACGGCGATCCGGATACGATGTTCTTCAACGTAAACCGACCGGAGGATCACGTTCGCGCCGATGCGCTGCTCGCTGCGCTGCGGTCGGCTGAACTCGAACCAGATCCCGGCGCCGGGATCCCGGAACAGGAATGAGCACGGATCGAATGATACGATTGGCAGTCTTTCGTGCATGGAGATCGAGGTCGGAGGGCCGACTGGCGCTGCTCGGAACGCTCTGGTTGCTGGTAGCACCACCGCTTGCCCTCGCACAGGAGTCCGAGCTGATCCAGCGATCCGGCTATGCCACGACCCTGGGTTCGCCCACGGCATTGGCGGCGAGGTTGGATCGGATCCTGGCCGACCCGGCGCTGACGCGAGCTCACCTTGGCCTGGTCGTCCAGGTCGCCGAAACGGGTGAGGTGCTCTACGAGCATGACAGCGAGAAACTGTTCGTTCCGGCGAGCAACACCAAGATCGTTACGGCTGCCGTGGCTCTCGATGTCCTGGGGCCGGCGTACCGGTGGGAAACATGGCTGATCGCGGATGGCGATGTCTCAGGCGGCGTGCTCAATGGTGACCTGTGGATCGTCGGACGCGGCGACCCGCAGCTCAGTCGGGAGATTGTTGCCTCGTGGCCCGCGCTTCTCAAGCAGGCGGGAGTCAGTCGTATCACAGGCGACGTGATCGGTGACGACCGGGCGTTCGGAGGGCCACAGTGGGGAGAGGGCTGGTACTGGCACGAGGTCTTCGCCTCCTGGGCGGCAGGCGTATCGGCCTTGCAGATGTGGCCCAACACCGTGCGGGCCAGGCTCTTGCCCGGAGCCAGGGTGGGTGATCCGGCAAGGTTCGAGCTCCGTCGTCCGGGCCCGGCGCTGCCGCTGACGATTGACGTGAAGACGGGAGCCCCGGGATCGGAAGTGCGCCTGCAGTACGAGCCTCCGCCGGAGGGTGGCGACGTCAGGATGACCGGGTGGATTCCGGCTGCGGACACGACGGACCTCCACCTTGCAACGCACCACCCGACGCTCTACCTGCTGTCGACTCTCGGCGACGCGCTCGCGGACGCCGGCATCGAGATCGAGGGCAGGATTCGCCGGGTCGCCGATGCCGCCCGTCCGACCAACCCGGGCTGGACACACGTCGTGTCATCCGACTCTCTCGGGGCGATCGTGTCCGAGATGCTGAAGCAGAGCGACAACCAGATGGCCGAGTCGATCCTGCGGACGGTGGGCCTGGAGACATCGGGCGAAGGAACCGCTACCGCGGGCCTTGCGATGGTGGTAGAGGTGCTGGCCCGCTGGGGCATCGAGCCCGGTGCGGTGTCGCTTTCCGACGGGTCGGGCCTGTCGCGGTACAACCGGATCGCGCCCAGTGCGATGGCTCGCCTTCTGAGGGCCATGTGGAGGCATGAGGAGTATCGAGCCTTCGTCGCCGGTCTCCCGGTGGCCGCGGTGGACGGAACGCTGCGTCGGCGCCTGGCCGGCACCCCGGCGGAGGAGAACGTCCGGGCGAAGACGGGCTCGCTGAGCTCCGCGCGGGCCCTGTCCGGCTACCTGACCGACGGAAGCGGGGAAACGCTGGTGTTCTCGCTGATGGTAAACGACTACGACGTGCCAGGGAGCGTGGCCGTTGCGCTCGAGGATCTGATCATCGAGCAGGTCTCACTGTACCGGCGGCCCGTGGAGCCGGGATGGCCGGCTTATAGGGAAGAAGAGCGATGAACGCGCAAACGGGAAACGGACCGCAACGGGATCCCGGGGCGGACTGGTTGGGTTGGCGCGAGGCGCTGGAGACGATCCTCGCTCACTGTGAACTCCTGCCGGCCGAGCGGATCCCCGCGGCGCGGGCCCTGGGTTGCGCCGTCGCCGAGGACGTGACGGCCACCGTATGTCATCCGCCGTGGGACAACAGCGCCATGGACGGGTTCGCCGTGCATGCCGCTGACGTCACGGGAGCAAGCCGGCAGAGTCCAGTCACCCTGCCCGTTTCCGATGACATCCCGGCGGGGTCGTTCCCTTCAGGCCCACTCGAAGCCGGTACGGTGGCCAGGGTCATGACCGGTGCGCCCGTGCCCGCGGGCGCATCGGGCGTCGTGCGGGTCGAACACACCGCGGAAACGGCTGCGGGAGAGGTGACCTTCTTCCAGGACACGGACGCCCGACGGAACATCAGGCGACGCGGCGAAGACATCGTCGAAGGCGAAACCGTGCTCCTCCAGGGGGATCCGGTCACACCAGCCACCGTCGGAGTTCTTGCCATGCAGGGCATGTCCGATGTGCTCGTGCGCCGACGACCCCGGGTCGGAGTGCTGTCCAACGGAAATGAGCTGGCCGACTTCGACGAAGTCGCGGAAGTGCGCGCCGGGCGGCGGATCATGAACTCGAACGGGCATGCCCTGGCGGCACAGCTCGTGACGGCGGGGGCAGAACCGGTGCCCCTGGGCATCGCCCGGGACGACGCTGACGATGTCCGGCGGTGCCTCGAGCGGGCGACGGATTGCGACGCCGTGATATCCTCGGCAGGCGTGAGCGTGGGCGACCACGATCAGGTGAAGGCGGCGCTGGACGATATGGGGATGCAACGCCTCTTCTGGCGGGCCAGCATCCGGCCGGGCAGCCCGCTCACCTTCGGCCTCCTCGGCGGACGACCGTTCTGGGGACTTCCCGGCAACCCGGTGTCGGCGATGGTGACCTTCGAGGTCTTTCTGAGACCCGCACTCCGAAAGATGATGGGCCACCGTCATCCCGAGGCTCCGCGGGTGATGGCAAGGGCGAGAAAGGCGATATCCTCGTCCGCCGAGCTGACTCATTTCTATCGAGTGCGGTTGTCGCGCCTCGCCGGTGACCTTCCCGCGGCCGAGCTCACCGGCCCACAGGGCTCGGGAATCCTCACCTCCATGAGCGCGGCGGACGGCTTGCTCATCGTCCCCGAGGGAGTCGCTGAGGTCCATGCTGGAGAAACCGTCGAGGTGATCCCGCTCCCCGGAGACTGGTCGTGAGCCAGCAGGTCGTGGCGCTGATTGGAACCCGCAGGGGGCTCTTCCGCGCCGTATCCGATGACGCGAGGCTGAAATGGACCGTAGAGGGCCCCGCCATCGCCGGGTACGAGGTATATCACGCGATCCTCGACCCGCACGACGTCCTCACCGGCTACGCCGCGGTCCGCCATGAGGTCTGGGGGGCGCATATCTACCGCACGATCGACGCGGGTCTCACGTGGGAGCCCCTCGAATCCCGGCCGGCCTTTCGAGAAGATTCGGGCCGTGCAGTTCGTGCGATCTGGCACCTGGCACCCGGAGGCGACGCCGATTCCGGAGTCCTCTACGCGGGTGTAGAACCGGCGGCGCTGTTCGTATCGAGGGATCGGGGAGACACGTGGGAGAGGATCTCCAGCATCGAAGACCACCCGACGGCCACTTCCTGGCAGCCGGCGAAGGGTGGCATGGCGATGCACTCGATCCAGGTGGACCCGGATAACCCGGACCGGATCTTCGCCGCGGTCTCGGCTGGCGGAGGCTATCGCTCCGAGGATGCTGGCCGGTCCTGGGAGGCGATCAACTCGGGAGTGCGGGCCGAGTTCCTGCCAGATACGCAGCCGGAGGCTGGACAGTGCGTGCACAGCGTGCGCCTGCATCCCGGGCAGCGGCGGCGGCTCTACCAGCAGAACCACTGCGGTACGTACCGAACCGATGACGCCGGCGACACGTGGATTGAGATAACGGACGGTCTACCCAGCGATTTCGGTTACGTCATGGGCATCGATCCCGCGGACCCCGACCGGTGCTGGGTCATTCCGGAGGAAAGCAGTCATTTGAGGGCGGTGTGCGAAGGACGTCTCCGGGTCTACGAGTCCGCCGATGCCGGGCGGTCCTGGATAGCGCGAACCGAGGGCCTGCCACAGGAACAGGCCTGGCTTACCGTACTGCGTGAGGCACTCGCGACCGATGGGCTCGAGCCGTGTGGAGTCTACTTCGGCACGTCCACGGGCCACGTGTTCGGAAGCCCCGACGCCATCGAGTGGCACGAGATCGCCCGACACCTGCCCAAGGTCCTCTCCGTCGAGGTGGCGGTGCTGGCCGGCTAGCGAACTCCGCCGGCGTCAGGCCGGGTACCTCCGCTCCATTCGATCACCGCCCCACCGCTCGTGTAGCCGCCGCCCACGGCGGTGAGCACGATATTCGCGACGTCGGGGAGTGGGCCGTGATGGCCCTTGAGGAGCTCGTCGAGGGCGATCGGAACGGTGGACGCCGACACGTTGCCGTAGGCCTCGATCACGTCGACCACCCGCAGCCCGGGGCGACTCAGGGCCTTCTCGATTCCCGCCGTTATCCGGCGGTTTGCCTGGTGCGGAACCACGGCATCGATGTCCTCCCACCGCAGCTCCGTTCGCTCCAGAGCCCGCCCGGCCACCCCGACCATCGACTTGATCGCGTTCCGGAGCACGTTCGGACCGCCGCCCATGCTCAGCTTCGGAACGGAATCGCCCGGCAACATGACCGCCTGGCCCGTCAGGTTCAGGTGCTTGGGGGAGTAGTCAGCCGTGGTGTAAGGCGCGGCGAGGACCCGTCCACGGCCTCCCTCAGCGCTGAGCACCGCGGCTCCGGCCCCATCACCGAACAGGACCGCCGTCTTTGGGTCCGAATAATCTGTGATTCCCGTCAGGAAGTCGCCGGAAACGACCAGCACGTTGACCGCGGAGCCCGAGGTCACGAAGGCATAACCGGCAGCCAGGGCGTAAACGAATCCGGCGCACGCGGCGTTGAGCACGAATCCCGGCGCGTTGGGAATGCCCAACATGTCGCCCACGGTGCACGCCGCGTTCGGCACGATGTCCCGCTCAGTCAGCGACGCTACGAGCAGCAGGTCCAACTCGGAGGCATCCATTCCCGCATCGGGCAGCGCAGCACGGCCCGCCTCCGCACACATCCACTCAGCGCTTCCATCCACCGCCGGGTCCATGATTCGACGCTCTCGGATCCCGGTCACCTGGACCGACCATCGATCGAACACTCCGGCGGCGCTCAGGCCCGCCGCCTCCTGCGGCTCGATCCCCCGCAATGACCCGCGAGCCGCCTCCACGTCGAACGCCCGGCGGATCGAGTCCATCTCGTAGAGCTTGAAGTTGTCTACGGACCGCTCTGGAAGGTACCGTCCCGACCCTGCCACGAAGGCCTGTGCTGCACTCGTCGTCAAAGCTCTTCCGCCTCTCGATGGATTCACGCCTCCGACCGACCTCGGCACGGGTCCGGCGGAATTCGTGTGATTACGGTTGGCGAAGATAGGGGATCAGACGACTGACCTCAATTCGGGCCGGACAGCGGACGGGGAACGCCACCCCGCCCGGGGTGGCGCGAGTTGTCGTAAGGAGGGGGCCTCAGCCACCATCGCGCTGCCGACGCGGCGGGTCGCTACCGGGCGGAACAGGCGTCGCGCTGTCGGGCCGCCGGCTTGGCTGCGATTGACGGTCCCGCTGCCGGGACTGAGCCCCCGCTCGCCGCCGGACCGCATCGACCGCGGTCTGCCAGTCTGCGCCCTGCTGCATGCGTCGTCGGACTGCTGCCGAGAGCCCCAGCATCTGGTCGCCACGCGTGCCCCTGTCCATCGCCGAGTTGACCATCTCAAGCGCGTTCTCGGTCGGCACTCCCGCTTCGGTGAGATCGCTGAGGACGATCAGAGGTACGGCCAGGTCCCTCGCTCCTCGCTCCCGGTCCCCCATGGACCGGATTGCGTCGCGCGGTACACCGCGGCGCAGAGCCTCAGCCGCAGCTGCCAGGCTGGCGGGCCTGCGGTCCGGGCCCAGCAGATCTCTCGCCTCTCGCAGCCTGCCTGCATAGGCGTCCAGGGCCGAGATGACCCGTTCGGGCGGATAACCCTTGGCGACACCTTCGAAGGCCTTGCGCGCGATCAGCCCCGGCGGGACTCCCGCCTCGCGAGCCTCACGAGCAATCTCCCTGACCTGGGCCGCGTACTCCGCCGGCATGGCATCATCCAGACGCCGGGCGTCCCTATCCTGTCCCGACAGCGGCAGGGGGGACCCGATCACGATGCCGATGGCAACCAGGCCGGCAAGCGCGTGGCGAGTACAGACCCACTTCCGGACCGCGAAACTGGTTGTTCTTGTATGCATATTCATGTTACGAATCCCGTAAGACGGACGCGGTACGCGCCCTGTCCACTCGCTTTCAAGACGACTGCAGAGCTCATGGCGTCACATCAGGGTCCGCACCAGGCTCACTCACGAAGATCGTGGCCTGAAGTTCCCCCCACTCGTCCTCTGTCAGACCGGGCGCGTCCAGCGGAACGTACCAGGCACCGTCGACGAAGAACCCGAAGTGGTGCGTGCCGGGCGCGATCGGCAGCGTCACTCGCCACACGTCACCGTCGCGGAGCATTGGAACCGCCTCCCAGTCCGTGAATTCGCCCACGCACTCGACGCTCCTTGCCCCTTTCACCTTGACCGCCAGGGCGAGCGTCCGTTCGTCGTTACCCCGCACTTCCCAGCTGAGGCCGGGCACCGGCCCAAAACGTGCGAGTTCAAGGTTCACCCCGCCACCGAGCCCGCCCGCCGCAGGCGAATCGAGCAGCGGGTCAGGTCCGTACCTGCCACCGGAGGCGAGGATCGTGGAACGTCCTCCCGTGCGTACTCTTACGCCTGCGATGAGCACGAACTCTTCACCATCCGGGGTGTCCCAGAGGGCACCCTCGGCGTAGAAGGTTCCGCCCTCCGGACGGACCTCGAGGCCAAGGCGACCGACCACGTAAGGCCCCTGCGGGCTCTCATACGCCTCGACGGCGAGGCGTGGAGTGAAGGCCCCCAATCGCTGTCCGATCTCCGCTATGCCTCCCCAGGCCCACAGGTCCGAGACCACCGGGAAGCCGACCTGGAAAACACGCGGACCGAACCTGGTGTCCCGAACGAACGTCTCGATCACCGTCACTTCCGAAGTCCCGAGGCCGCCGTATCCTCGCAGGCTGATTAAAGTGCCACCGAACGTGAACCCTACCTCGGGCTCAGCAATGGCGTACGCTGCCCGATACGGGACGGGCTCCCCCACCGTGAATGCTTCCCCCGTGAGGGCAAGACCGAATGAAACGTGGCGGGAAACCGGTTGCAGCCAGCCGCCCACCGCCAGCAGTGAGGCCCAACTGGCACCTTCGTCGCTGAGCGCGAGGCCCCCTGTACCCGCCGCATGGAAGTAGCCCCCGGCCCCGAAATGGCCTCCAAGCCGCAATCCACCGTTTGCATACGTGCTTGCGACGCCGGTTCCGCCCGCAGGTGGGAGGGAGTAGGAAGCGCCGAGGTCCAGGGACAGCACCGTCTCCTGGGCGGCGACTCGTCCGCTCGACAGCGCGAATAGAAGTGCGACGGCTGTCCCAACGGCGACCCGATCGAGGCGCCGGTTCAGCCACGCACCTGCCGCGGAGCCGCAGCCCTGAGGAGTCAGGTGCCGTTTAGCGTGGACACGGCCACGATCGCGTTCTGCTGCCCGAACCCGTCGTCCTGGTAACTCGCCGCGTTGGGGTCCGTGACCCAGTCCGCACCGTCGATCACGAACATGTACTCGTGAACACCTGGCAGCAAAGGAACCCGCCCGGACCACACGCCGTCCCCGTCCGCATCCTCCAGTTCGACGGTGGGCTGCCATTCGGTGAAGTCTCCGACCAGGTGAACGGTTTCGGCCGCGGGCGCGTCCACGACGAACTGAACGTATACGAGAGTTTCGTCGACCGCGCTCCCACCAGGAAGACCGACGAGGCTCACGACCAGAACGATCGCAGCCGCCGCCAGCACGGCTGCCGGTGGGACGGGGATCATTCTTGGACGAAGAAGCCAGGCGAGCCACCGTGGGCGCGACGCCGCGCGACTCGCCTCGATCGCAGCCACCACACGTGTATCGAGACCCAATGGAGCGCCGGCGGGCGACGTCGCACGGATCTCATCCAGCAGTCCATCCCACTCTGCCGCCGTGGCCCGAAGCTCCGCCGGGAGCCCGTCCAGGGGTAGATCTCCATCCAGATAGGCCTGCAAACGGCTGTCCATGCTCAACTCCCGTACGACCGGAGCAGCACCTGCAGCTCTTCACGAGCCCGGTGCACTCTCATCTTGAGGGCCGGAACCGATACGTCCAGCGTCTCGGACATCTCGGTATACGACCAACCCTCGACATGTTTCATCAGGAACGCCTCTCGCTGCTCGGCAGGCAGACTTCCGATCGCGTGCTCGATCTCACTCCGCACCACGCCGGACTCCGCCTCGCGTTCCGGATTTCCGTCTTTCGAGACAAGGCCCACCATGGTGTCGACCGGAACCGTTGCCCGCTTCGACTTCAGAAAATCCTTGCACGTATTGGCTCCAATTCGAAACAGCCAGGCCCCTACCCTCTCCGGGTCCCTGCATTTCCGGAGGTTTCGGTGCGCCTTGATGAAGGCGGATTGCACGACATCTTCCGCGTCATCCTGGCGTCCTGTCATCCTCTCGGCGTGACGATACAGGAGATCCTGATAGCGGCGAACAAGCTCGCCGAACGCCCGATCTGACCCTTGCAGCGTCTGACGGACCAGCTCAGCATCGGAAACGTGTCGGATATCGGACCTCGCGTCGGGTTTCACCAGTATGACGACCCATGGCGCTCGCGGGTCACATCAAGTCGCGTGCTCCCTGAGCGCCTTCGGGTTCCGAGAACCTCTCCATTCAATTTCCGGACCGGCGTGCCTTGACCGAATCGCCGGTCCGGCGCGTGGCAACGATCGGAGGATCGTGATAGTATCCGGTCCATGTCCACTATCCACGACCTGGGGACCCCTGCGTTGCTCCTGGACATCGACGTGCTTGAGGCAAACCTCAAGCGAATGTCAGAGCGATGCAAGGAGCTTGGCGTCCGGCTGAGGCCGCACGTCAAGACGCACAAGTGCCTCGAGGTGGCGCTGGCTCAGCGGGCGCTGGGCGCTCAGGGAATCACCGTGTCGACGCTCGAGGAAGCGCGAGTGTTCGCGGACGGCGGTTTCGATGACATCACCTGGGCTTTCCCCGTCATTCCGGGGAGGCTGCAGGAGGCGGCCGAGCTGGCCGCTCGCGTGCGGCTTGGAGTGGTCGTCGATTCGCAGGTGGCGGTGGACGGGCTGATCGGTACAGGAGCCCCGTTCCGGGTGTGGATCAAGATTGACTGCGGCTACGGGCGGGCCGGGGTTGACCCGGCATCAGCGCTACCCCGGGAGCTTGCCGGGCGCGTGATCGACGGCGGGTTGGAACTGGCAGGGATACTCTCACACTCAGGAAACGCGTATCACGCGGCTTCCCGCTCCGAGATGGCCCGGATCGCGGACCTCGAACGGCATACCATGGCCGATCTTGCCGCGGAACTGGCGACCGGGGGCATTCCGATTCCTGACGTCAGCATCGGATCCACTCCCGCAATGTCCGCGTATCACACTCTGCAGGGAGTGACAGAGGTCCGACCCGGCAACTACGCGCTGCACGACTACACTCAAGTGCTGCTCGGATCATGCGACGCGGACGAATGCGCTGCCACCGTACTCACGACAGTGGTCTCGTCCCGTCCCGATCGTGACACCGCCGTGGTGGACGCCGGCGCCCTCGCGATGTCTCTCGACCCCGGGCCCTCGCACATGGGACGCCGCAGTTTTGGTGAAATCCTGGACGAGCGGGCTCCCGGAAGGTTGCGGCGAAATGCCCGATTGACCTCGCTCAGTCAGGAACACGGGATCCTGTCCCGTTCCCTGCCCGTGGGAACCCGCATCAGGGTGGTTCCCAACCACTCATGCCTCACTGTGGCTTGTTTTGACGCCTTTTTCGTGGTTCGGGGCGACGACGTCCTGGACTCCTGGTCGATCCTCCGGCACCGCT
>JBDHBK010000039.1:0-10206 GCA_039592635.1 Gemmatimonadota bacterium | reverse complement strand
CCGAGAACCTGCTGTGCGACTACCGCCAGGCCCGCGATGGCTGCCGTTTCGAATCGGAGCACCAGCGGGCCCAGGCTGGCTGGCCGAAATCCAGCGCCATCCAGGAGCGCTACCTCGCCGTCGCTCCATCCGCCCTCGGGCCCCACGAGCAATTCCAGGCGACCCGTCCCACCCCACGGGTCGAGTACCCGCCTGAGTCCGTCGCCAGAGCCGTCGAGTCGAACCCGCAGCGTCGTGCCGTTCGCCCCGAGGCCGGCCGACCCGGCGGCCCGCTCAGCGTAGTCAACCAGGGAGCGGGGGGACTCCATCTCCGGCAGCCACGCGCCGCCGCTCTGCTTCATGGCCGAGATGGCCCGCCGCTCGGCCTTGCTCCAGAAAGCCGGCGACCGGCCGGCATCCGCTACCGAACGCGTTCGCTCGGACTCGAGAGGCACCAGGCGGCCCACGCCCATCTCGGTAGCCTTCTCGATCAGCCACATAACATGTGCCTTGTTCCCGACCCCGAACGCCAGCTCCACGGGAAGGGCCGCTGCAGGGCTCAACACCGACTCGAGAACGCAGGTCGCCGAGCGGCCTCCCTCGGCTAACCGGCCGTCCCACAGGGACCCATCCCCATCGGTCAGCTGGATGCGCGCCCCGTGCTCGAGACGGAGCGCCCGAACATGGCGCGACTCATCCTCGCCGAGGGGCAGAACCTCTCCTGCGGCCCGGCCCGAGATGCCCGGTACGTAGAACATCGGACGCCGGGGCCTTGTTTCGGCATGGGTCATGCATGCAATCTGATCCTGCGCCGAGGTCGTCGCCAGCCCGCCCGAGCCCCGCGGGAAGGCGGACATCGGCGGCGCGTATGGCGTGCCGCCGCCTTCCGCGGTATGGTGCGCCGGCGGTTCGTCACCGGTCCAGGCGATTCGGAGCGCACCCCGTTCCATGCACTGCAAGGAGTATCGTTGAGCGCGAAGGACGCGTCAGGCCAGCAGCAGGCCCAGGCCGGCCCTGAGAAGAGGGTCCGGTTCGTCGCGGCCGATGCCGAGCGTCAGCCGGGTTCGCGCGTGCGCGTCCGTATCGAACTGAGCTTCGAAGACCGTTCTCACGTGGCGGAAGCCGAGGGGATCGGCACGGAGACCATCGAGATCCGCCTGGCTGCACTCGCAACCCTCGAGGCGATCCGCGAAGTCACGAACACTCCACCCTTTCGATTCGTCGGAGTCAAGCTGATGCACGCATTTGACGCCGACGTCATCCTCGTTGCCCTCCGCGACGAGGACAACGAGGGTACGCGGTACATCGGGGCGGTGCCCGTCCGGACCACGCACGTAGCGGCGGCGGCCGCCGCCGTAATGGACGCCACGAATCGCATCCTGTTCCGCAGGGGAAGTCCCAGCGAGGCCTAGCCTCACGTTCCCGGGTCCCGGTGACGGTCAGGGAGCGAACCCAAGCCGGACCGCCACGGTTGCCTCGACCTCATCCAGGGGCGCTTCCCGGTCCCGCGTCAAGCGCCACCACGCATTCTGAAGCTCCCAGAGCGGAAGCTCCACTCCATCGACCTCGGCCTTCGCCAGCAGACCGTCCAGCGCCGCCAGGACATCTTCCCGCTCTTCCTCGCCCGCCCCGGCAAGAGCCTCCATCGCGGTCCGGATCGGCTCGACGGTCGCGCCCCGTTCACCCGTCGTTTCGTCTGATCCTTCGATCGCCGCCCGGGTGTCCGGATGAAGATCGGCACGCTCCCGTGTCGGGGAGTAGACCGCCTGTCCTCCTCCGCCCGACCCCGGCCGAATCTGGATCCGCAGCAGTTCCGGAGCCCGTGCCAGCCCCCTGCCGGCCCAATCGCTGTACGAAGCGGTCCTTTGGTCCGTGACCCGGATCCTGCCCGCTACGGACCGAGCCTCTGGAGTCGCCGCCGCCGCCCAGCGCCCCTCCGTGCGCCAGACCACGTAGTCCCACCCCGGGACCTCGGTCACCTGGCGGGCGACCCAATCGGCTGCTATGTCCGGCGCCGAGACGCGGGCATTCCGGCTCTCCTCCAGAAGCAGTTCGCGCCCGCTCCTCGCTTCCGGCCCGTTGCCCCGGGCTTCTGCGAGCTTCTCCAGGAACGGCTCCCGGATGTCGGTGGCTCCTGCGGAGTCGGCCAGGTCAAGCGCGCGCGCCGCGTAGAGAAGCACCTGCCTCGTCTCGATTCCAGCGAGGTCGTTGAAGAACCACCCACAGCTCGTGAACATGAGCATCGCGCAGCGCTGCATCTCGAGCAGGCGAAGCGCCGCCGTCCTATCCTCGTCGCCGTCGCCGATGAACCACGCCTCGAGGAAGGCGGCCCTTTCGGCATCCGAGCCGAGGACAACCTCTATGTAGTCGTCGCGAGCCATCCACGGGTCCTTGAGCACGCCCTGGGCCTT
This sequence comes from Gemmatimonadota bacterium, assembly GCA_039592635.1. Lineage (GTDB taxonomy): Bacteria > Gemmatimonadota > Gemmatimonadetes > Palauibacterales > Palauibacteraceae > Benthicola. The sequence goes on along the minus strand of JBDHBK010000039.1, from coordinate 7,816 downwards.
CTGCTCGAATACCCGGGCCAGGTCGCTGGAGAGGCCATCAAGAGAATCGCGCAGGGGCGCTCGCCACGCCTGGTTCCAATCGGCCTCCCCACCCGTGGAACAACCACAGTCCGAGCGCCACCGCTCCACTCCATGCGCACAACTCCACGCGGTGTTCTCCGAGATCTGCACCTCGTGCTCGGGAGGGTGCTCGGCCAGGTAGAGTGCGTAGTTGCTCAGGCGAACTCCCGGCTCGCGCTCGATGCTGCCGAGTGCCGCTGCCAGCGCCATGTCCCCGTGCCCATGGTGGTGCCCGTACGTCTCCCCATCCGTGGCGATGTGAACGAGACCTCCACCAGCCTCGCCCCTCGATCGCACGATTTCCATCAGGCGGCCGGCCAACGACTCCCCGTCGTCCAGGAGCTTCTCGAACGCGACGGCACGCGAGGTCGGGCCGTCGTAGAAGAACAGCGCCATGTCCCTTCCAGAGGGAAGTAGCTGCCGATAGGCCACCGTCGTATCGGGCCCCCCCTCTTCCACGTCCCACCATTCGCCTCCCTGCAGCCGCACGCGCGCAGCCTGGCTGGGAGCGAGAACCGTGAACCGGATACCGCTCTCGGCAAGAGCCTCCAGAGTGTCCAGGTCGACGGCCGTCTCCGGCAGCCACATCCCCTCCGGCTCGCGTCCGAACCGCCGCCTGAAACCGGCCACGCCCCACGCGACCTGGGTGCGTCGATCACGGGGAGTGGCAAGGGGCATGATCATGTGGTTATACGGCTGGGCGAGCGCCGACCCATGCCCGTCGAATCGCTTCATGCTCTCGGCGTCCGCTTCGAGGATGGCGGCATACGTCGCGGGCGCCTTCAATTCCATCCACCCGAGGAGCGTCGGTCCGAAGTTGAAGCTGATGGACGCGAAGTTGTTGCGGATCGCTTCGATCCTGCCGTCCGAATCGGTGATGCGGGCCGCGCCGTTCGGAGCATAGCACTCAGCCGCGATCCGCTCGTTCCAGTCGTGATAAGGGCTGGCGGACGGCTCGGGCTCCACCTCCTCGAGCCACGGGTTCTCCCTGGGCGGCTGATAGAAATGCGCGTGGATGCAGACGTGGGTCTCGCTCAAGGACCGGTTTCCTCACCCTGGAAGAAGACGACGGAAAGGGGTGGCAGCGTGAGGTCCAGGGACCACGGCCGGCCGTGCAACGGGCGATGCTCCGCCACGACCTCGCCCAGATTGCCTACGCCGGAGCCCCCGTAGGTGACCGCGTCACTGTTCAGCTTCTCGTGCCATGTGCCTCCGACCGGCACCCCGACCCGATATCCGGACCTGGGCGTGGGCGAGAAGTTGCACACGATCAGCATCGAACTCGACCCGTCTCGCCGCTGCCGAAGAAAGCTGAGCACGTTCTGGAGATGGTCGTCGGGAGCGACCCACTCGAATCCGGCGCTGTCGCAGTCGAGTTCGTGCATGGCCGGCTCCTCACGATACAGCCGGTTCAGGTCCGCCACCCAGCGAAGCACTCCGGCGTGCATCGGATCGGCCAACCGCCCCCACTCCAGCTCCCACTCGTGATCCCACTCCTCCCGCTGTGCCAGCTCGGCTCCCATGAACATCAGCTTCTTCCCGGGCTGACCGTACATGCACCCGTAGAGGACTCTGAGATTGGCGAACTTCTGCCACTCGTCTCCCGCCATCCGCCCCCACATGGATCCTTTTCCATGCACGACCTCGTCGTGCGAGAAAGGGAGCACGAAGTTCTCGGAGAAAGCGTACACCTGTCGAAACGTAAGGTGGTGGTGATGCCACTGGCGGTGAATCGGGTCGAGCGCCATGTAGCGCAGCGTGTCGTTCATCCACCCCATGTCCCACTTGAGTCCGAAACCCAGCCCCCCCACGTCCACCGGGTGGGAGACCCCCGGCCAGGCGGTGGACTCCTCGGCATAGGTCTGGGTGCCCGGGAAGCTGCGGTAGACTTCCCGGTTCAAATCCTTGAGGAACTCGATCGCTTCCAGGTTCTCTCTACCCCCGAACACGTTGGGAATCCACTCCCCCTCTTCCCGCGAGTAGTCGCGGTACAGCATGGAGGCCACGGCATCCACCCTCAGACCGTCGGCGTGGAACTCCTCCATCCAGAACAGGCCACTGCTGATCAGGAAGCTTCTGACCTCGTGTCTCCCGTAGTTGAAGATCCAGCTGCTCCAGTCGGGGTGAAAACCGAGCCTCGGATCCTCGTGCTCGTACAGGTGCGTGCCGTCGAAGGTGGCCAGGCCATGGGCGTCGCCCGGGAAGTGGCTCGGCACCCAGTCGAAGATCACCCCTATCCCCTGCCGGTGCAGATAGTCCACCAGGTACTTGAGATCCGATGGCGATCCGTAGCGCGAGGTTGGAGCGAAATACCCGGTGGTCTGGTAGCCCCACGAACCGAAGAACGGGTGTTCGGTGACCGGCATGAACTCGACGTGAGTGAACCCTGTCATCTCGACGTGGGCGGCCAGACGCTCGGCCGTGTCACGATACGAGTTGAATCCTCCGTCGGGGGGGCGCACCCAGGATCCGAGGTGGACCTCGTAAATCGAGATCGGTCGATCCAGCGCGTTGTGCTCGCCCCGGGAGTCGAGCCACTCTCCATCACCCCACTCGTAATCATCTTCCCAGACGACCGAAGCGGTCGCTGGCGGAAGCTCGGTCGCGCGCGCCATGGGGTCGGACTTCTCTCGCCACCGTCCATCTCCACCCTTGACTCGGAACTTGTACTTCGCCTCGATGCCGAGGCCCGGGACGAAACCCTCCCAGATTCCCGAATCACCGCGTGTCACCAGGGGGTGCGAACGCCCCTTCCAACCGTTGAAGTCGCCGATGACCTGCACCGCAGTCGCGGCAGGCGCCCACACCCCGAAGAGAACGCCCGGTCCATCCCCCGGATCGAGCACATGACTGCCCAGCTTCTGCCAGAGCCGGTAGTGCCTGCCCTCGTTGAACCAATGCAGGTCTTCCGAGGCCAGCAGGGTCACGTCGTGCCGAATCGTGTCTTCTCGTTTCGCGCCGGTCACGCTTCCCCCGCTGAACGCATGGCGGCCCTCCGCACCGGCTCCGAGCTGAGCCGGCCGCGAGGTCGCCGATCCTCAATGTCCATCCCTCACACGGTTGCCGCAAAGGGCGCGCGTAGTGGGCCTGAAACCTACCGGTGAGTCGGGCCGACCGGGAGTCCCGCCGCCAGCGCCGGGGGGAGGTGCGCACCGCTCTTGCCGGTGGTATCGTGGGGGCGTCGAGCGCCCGGACGGCCGGGCGCCCCGCACCCAGACCGACACGCGAGAAACGAATACAGGCATGAATACCCCCGCATCCGAGACCGTGGCCGAGGAGTTTCATGACGTGGCCTCCCTCGAGGACATGCCCGTCGAAGAACTCTGCATCCAGACGATCCGGACTCTCGCCATCGACGCCATTCAACAGGCCAACTCTGGACATCCGGGCGCGCCCATGGCGCTGGCTCCCATCGCATACCTGCTCAGCCGGGAGATGCGCTACAATCCGCGCAATCCCACCTGGTTCGACCGCGATCGTTTCGTTCTGTCGGCCGGCCACGCCTCGATGCTTCTTTACGGTATGCTGCATCTGAGCGGCTACGACCTTCCACTGGAGGAAATCAGGGACTTCCGCCAGTGGGACAGTCGAACACCGGGGCACCCCGAGCACGGGCTCACGGCGGGCGTCGAGACCACGACCGGCCCGCTTGGCCAGGGGATCATGACGGCCGTCGGTATGGCGATGGCCGAGGCACACCTCGCGGCCGTCTACAACCGCCCCTCCCACTACATCGTCGATCACTTCACGTACGTCGTCGCCAGCGATGGTGATCTCATGGAGGGGGCCTCGCATGAGGCCGGTTCGCTCGCCGGCCACCTCCGGCTTGGAAAGCTGATCGTTTTCTACGACGACAACCGGATTACGATCGACGGCTCGACCGACCTCACGTATTCGGACGATGCCGCGGCCCGTTTCGCGTCGTACGGCTGGCACGTGCAGGATCTGGGTGACGCGGCCAACGACCTGGACGCCCTGAGCGGTGCGGTGAACTCCGCCCGGTCGGAAGCGGACCGGCCCTCGCTGATCATCGTGCGATCACACATCGGCTTCGGATCACCCAACAAGCAGGATACATCGGGCGTGCACGGCTCGCCCCTGGGCGCGGAGGAGGTCAAGCTCACAAAGAGAGCCTACGGCTGGCCGGAGGATGCACACTTCCTGGTACCCCCACGCGCCCTCCAGCACATGCGGGAGGCCCTCGACCGGGGTGCACAAGCCGAGAGCGAGTGGCACGCCCGCTTCGATGCCTATCGCGCGGCTCACCCGGAGCTTGCCGAGCAGCTCGAGAATGCGCTCGAAGGCCGGCTCCCCTCCGGGTGGGATGCCGACCTTCCGTCGTACGATGAAGCCGACGGTCCCATGGCCACCCGCAAGGCGTCGGGCGCCGCGCTGAACGCGATCGCCGAACACCTGCCCTGGCTGATCGGTGGAAGCGCCGACCTGGCCCCATCCAACAACAGCCTCATCGCGAGCTCCGGGGACTTCGGTCCTGACGACTACGCAAACCGCAACGTACGGTGGGGAATCCGCGAACATGTCATGGCGGCCGCGTCCACTGGAATGGCGCTGCACGGAGGCCTGCGCCCCTACGCTGCCACGTTCTTCGTGTTCACGGACTACGCCCGGCCGGCGATTCGGCTCGCGGCACTCATGGGGCAGCCCGTCATCTACGTGATGACCCACGACTCGATCGGCCTTGGCGAGGACGGTCCGACGCATCAGCCGATCGAGCACCTCGCTGCCCTGCGGGCGATGCCGGGACTCCGGGTCATTCGGCCGGCGGACGCCAACGAAACGGTAGAGGCGTGGCGCGAGGCGATCGTGCGGCGCGACGGCCCTACGATGCTGGTCCTGACCCGCCAGGGAGTGCCGGTCATCCGGGTCGACGGCCCCGGGCGAGCGATCGGACTGCAACTGGGAGCCTACATTCTGGAGGACGCGGAAGATGCCGACCCGGACCTGATTCTGGTCGCCTCGGGATCCGAAGTGGCGCTGGCCCTCGAAGCGCGCAGAGCCCTGATCGACTCGGGTGTCGCCACGCGGGTCGTGAGCATGCCGAGCTGGGAAATATTCCGGGAGCAGGAAACCGCGTATCAGCACGAGGTCTTTCCGCCGGACGTACCGAACCGGCTGGCCATCGAGGCCGGAGTGTCGTTTGGTTGGAGGGAATGGGTCGGAGACGCCGGAGCCGTGATCGGAATCGACACTTTCGGTGCGAGCGCACCGGCCGGGGAGTTGTTCCGGCAATACGGATACAGCGTAGACAACGTCGCGGCGGCGGCGCGACGGTTGCTGGAGGGCGAATGAGCCGTGTAGCGGTGGGGTCGGATCACGCCGGATACCGGTACAAGCAGATTCTGGCGGAGCACCTGCGGGACTCGGGCCACGAGGTCATCGATCTGGGTACGGATGGTCCGCAGTCCGTGGACTACCCGGATTATGCGCGCGCCGTGGCGGAGGCCGTGGCTCGGGGTGAGGCGGACCGCGGCCTGCTGGTCTGCGGAAGCGCCGTCGGCGTCTGCATCGTGGCGAATAAGGTCCCGGGGATCCGGGCTGGCGTGTGTCACGAAACGTATTCGGCCCGGCAGGCCGTAGAACACGACGACATGAACGTGCTGTGCCTCGGCGAGCGAGTGATCGGGATCGAGGTGGCGCGCGAGGTGACGGACGGCTTCATGGCGGCCCGGTTCTCTGATGAAGGGCGGCATCGACGACGCCTCGACAAGCTGCTCGCCGTGGAAGACGACTACTCGCGAAAGCGTACGGAGGGCTGACCGTGGAGATCTTCCTCGAACTGCTGGAGCAGGGACAGAGCTACTGGCTCGACAGTCTCAGTCGCGAGATGATCCGCGGCGGCGAGCTGGAGCTCCGCGTGCGCGAGCAGGGCCTGCGAGGCGTGACCTCGAATCCGGCGATCTTCCACAAGGCCATCTCCTCCGGCGCGGACTACGACGATCAGATCGCTGAACTCGCGGCTGCCGGCGCTTCGGTGGAGGACATCTACGAGACCCTCGTCGTCACCGACATCCGGGAGGCCTGCGACCTGCTCAGGCCGGTGTACGACGAATCCGCGGGGGTGGACGGCTTCGTGAGCCTCGAGGTGTCCCCACACCTGGTGAACGACACCGAGGGCTCAATGACCGAGGCCCGGCACCTGTGGGCTGCCGTGGATCGGCCCAACCTGATGGTCAAGATACCCGGCACTCCAGCGGGAGTACCGGCGATCGAAGAGCTTCTGTACGAGGGCATCAACGTGAACGTCACCCTGCTGTTCGCGGTCGATGCCTACGAGGAGGTGGCCCGGGCCTACGTGAGGGCCCTGCAGCGCCGCGCTGCGGAGGGTCGGTCGCTCCATTCCGTCGCCTCGGTAGCCAGTTTCTTCCTCAGCCGCATCGACGTGCTCGTCGATTCGCTGCTCTCGCACCGCGTCCGGATCCCGCCGGGCGAGCCAGCGGCCCAGACCCTGTATGGCCGGGCGGCCGTGGCCAGCGCCAGGCTTGCCTATCAAACCTACCAACGGCTCGTCGCGGATTCCGCCTGGCAGGAGCTTGCGGCCGCGGGGGCGCGGCCGCAGCGCCTGCTGTGGGCGAGCACGAGCACCAAGAATCCCCTGTACGACCCGGTCCGATACGTGGAGCCCCTGATCGGCCGTGACACCGTGAACACGATGCCCGAGGTCACGATCGAGGCCTTCGCCCGGGTTGGCGCAGTGCGGCCCGACTCCGTGGAGGACGGTGTGCAGGACTCCGAGGGCGTGTTCTCGGCCCTCGCCGCGACCGGAATCGACATGGCCGCCGTCAACGAGCAGTTGCTGTCCGAGGGAGCGCAGAAGTTCGTGGACCCGTTCGACAAGCTTCTCGCCGGACTGGCGGTGCGTCGTGCGGAGATGCGCGAGGGCCAGCGGGTGGACGTTCGCGAGCCAACCGACACGATTTCAGGCCTCCCCGCGACGCTGTCGGCCCTGCACGAGCAGAGGTTCGCCGTGCGTCTGGCCGGATGCGACCCGTCGCTTTGGCCGGGGGACGCCTCCACCCGGGAGGCCATCGGGAACCGCCTCGGCTGGACCCGCGGGTCGGCCTCGGCGGCCGCCCTGCTTCCCGACCTGGCCGACTTCGCCGAAGAAGTGTGTGAGGCCGGCGTGCGTGATGTCGTGGTGCTCGGGATGGGCGGCAGCAGCCTTTGCCCCCTTGTCGCCTCCCGGTCGTTCTCCCCGAGCGACGGATTCCCGCGCCTCACGGTCCTCGACACGGTCGACCCGGCGGCGGTAGCGGCTGTCGACCAGGCCATTGACCCGCTGCGGACCGTCTTCGTGGTGGCCAGCAAGTCGGGGGGCACGATCGAGACACTGAGCCTGTACCGGTACTTCCGTGCGCGGCTGCAGCGTGAGGACGTTCCGGCGCCGGGACGACACTTCGTCGCCGTCACCGACCCTGGCTCTCCGCTGCTGGCCGAAGCCGAGGGGCTGGGTTTCCTGCGCTCGTTCGAAGCGCCGGCCGACGTCGGAGGACGTTACTCCGCCCTGACCGCATTCGGACTCCTCCCCATGGCCCTGATGGGGGCCGACATCGACGGTATCGTAGAATGGGCCCGGCAACTGGAATACGAGTGCTCACCGGGTCTACCCGAGTCGGCCAACCCCGCCGTCCGACTGGGTGCTTCCCTGGCCCTGGCGGCGAAGGGCGGGCGCGACAAACTGGCGCTGACGGCCTCCGAGAGTGTGGGCTCGTTTCCGCTGTGGATCGAACAGCTGGTG
>JBDHBK010000038.1:0-10324 GCA_039592635.1 Gemmatimonadota bacterium | reverse complement strand
CGTGGGAGACCATCGCCACGTAGCTGTAGAAGCTATAGTGCATGGCGAATCCCAGGCCTTCCCGCTCGGGGAGGGTCCTCCCCCAGCCCGCCATATCGGCTGCGGCTTCCCCTACTGCCTTGAGCCTCCCCGTGTCGTACGGGAACGGAGCGCTCCCCTCGTCGTACGCGGTCTGATCGTCTGAGCCGTCGAGCCGCATGATACGCGGCGCTCCCAGCATCGCCATGTGAAACTCGACCGGGTCCCGGCCCAGCTCGTGCGCCAGCTCGTCCATGAAGCACTGAACGCCCCGGGCGTGGAACATGTTGCACACGGACCGCATCCACCCGATCCGCACGCTGGACGGTACCTTGCCCACCTCGATGCGGATGTTGGGGAAGCGGTACGGCATGGTCGTCAGTCCGAGCTGCCTCTCCTGGCCCGACGGGCTGGCCCCTCCGTCCGGAAAAGTCCAGCCGATCGCCGGGAACGCGGACCGGTGCATCCAGCCCGTCGGATTCCCCTCGGCGTCGAGCGTGGCGCGGAGGAGCTGGTAGCTCTCCGGATGGTAGAACGCGTGGCGGATTTCGTCCTCGCGGGTGAACAGAACCTTGACCGGCCTGCCGGCCTTCCGGGCCAGCAGGGCCGCTTCCACCGCGTAGTCCGGTTTCGACTTGCGGCCGAACGCACCGCCCACGAGCGTCACGTGCGCCGCTACATTTCCGGGCGGAATTCTCAGCGCCCCGGCGACCTCTCCGGCGGTCCACTGCGGCGCCTGCGTGGCCGACCAAACCTCGCACCGATCGCCTTCCACCCGCGCCGTCGCAGCCGGGGGCTCCATCATGGCGTGAACCGCGTATGGCGCGTAGTAGGCGGCTTCGTACACACGCTCCGCCGACTCGGCCGCGGCTGCGTAGTCGCCCACTTCCCGCGCCACCGCCCCGGGCTCCGATACGATGCGCTCCAGCTCGGAGCGCTTCTCGTCGCTGGTCTCCGTGGCCAGGGGACCGGGCTCCCACTGAACGTTGAGTGCCGCCCGACCCTGCATCGCCGCCCACGTGTTCGTCGCCAGCACCGCGACCCCGGCATTCGTGAGTCCCGTCGCGTTCGGCTCCAGCTCGATCACGTCTACCACGTCGCGGATGGCGCGAGCCGCGTCGGCGTCGTATCCCAGGATCGAGCCCTTCGCCACCGGGCTCCTCTCGACGCTGGCGATGAGGAGATCCGGGAGATCGAAGTCGTACCCGTACACGGCGTCGCCGCGGACGAAGTCCTCGGTGTCGATGAGGCGCTGGGGTGTTCCGATGAGCTTGAAGTTCGCGGGGTCCTTGAGGGGCGGATCTTCGGGGACCGGCAACTCGGCGGCCTCTGCCGCGAGCTCTCCGTACGTGAGCTTCTCGGATCCGTGCAGAACGGTGCCGGATTCCGCGCGGCAGTCCGTGGCTGGAACGCCCCATCGCCGGGCCGCCGCCTCCACGAGCATCTCTCTGGCGGCCGCACCCGCCTGGCGCAGCGGGAACCAGTTCAGGCGCACCGTGGTGCTGCCACCGGTGGACTGGTTTCCGTACTTGGGATCGCCCAACGCCTGCACGACCGACACATCCTGCAGGTCCACCTCCAGCTCCTCGGCCAGGAGCATGCAGCAGGCGGTTCGGCCGCCCTGGCCCAGCTCCTGGCGATGCACGGTCAGTCGTACGACGCCGTCCTCACCGATGCTCACCCACACGTTGGGCTCGAATCCGTTCGCCTCCATGCCGAGACCCGGAACTGGAGCCACCAGAGACCAGCCGCTGTTGACGCCCAGGACGAGTGCCGATCCGGCCAGCCCCGTGGTCTGCAGGAAGCTCCGGCGCGAGACCTTCGTCACGGCGCTCACGATGCACCTCCCCCGGAGCCAGCGGCCCGGTGAATCGCCTCCCGGATCCTGAGATAGGTGCCGCAGCGACAGAGATTTCCGGACATGGCCTCGTCGATCTCCGCGTCCGTCGGGTTCGGCGATCGTTCGAGCAGCGCCACGGCGCTCAAGATCTGTCCCGGCTGGCAGTAGCCGCACTGCGGAGTGTTCGTTTCGACCCATGCGGCCTGGACGGGGTGGAACTCGCCTCCCTCCGCCAGTCCCTCGATCGTCGTGACCGTGCGGCCGGCGACCGACTCCACGGTCGTGATGCAGGAACGCACCGGTTCGCCGTCCACGTGCACGGTGCACGACCCGCACAGGCCGGCGCCGCACGAGTACTTCGTTCCCTTGAGGCGCAACAGGTCACGGAGGACCCACAGAAGGGGCATGGCCGGATCGGCGTCGACGGTCCGTCGCTCGCCGTTGACGAGAAGAGTAATCATGAGTCTCTCCGCCGCGGTTGAAAGACCTGAGGGGGATCTCCCGGTGAAGCTAATCCTCGGTGGGGGAAGCGGCCAACGTCCGCAGCAGTCTCAGCCTCCGGCGGCCGCCAGGCGCGCCGCGGTCACCCGCGCCTGCCACGAGTCCGGGCCGACGTGTGCGACCACCGTGGCGTGTCCCTCGCGCAGCAGGCGCATTCCGTCCACGCGCCGGTCCTGTGCCACGAGCGCCTCGCCCAGGAGGCTCTCCACTTCGCCCACCCGCCAGTGGGTATCGGGGATCTCGGCGTAGCTCTCCAGCGCCCGGAGCAGGACGCGTTCGGCCTGCGCCGCATCGCCGGCGGCCAGGTAGGCGGCGCCGAGCGGCTGCAGGGCGCGCCCGATCGCCGGGTGCGGCTCCCGAAAGACCTGGCCGCGGATCTCCAGCACGTTCAACAGGGTGTCGACCATTTCGGCTCCCCGACCCTGCGCGATACGAAGGTGAGCGCGGTCGACCCGCACCGTCTGCGTGTAGCGATGGCCTGGACGGAGCTTCTCCGCGGCGAGCGCAAGCGACTCATCGAACAGCTGGTCTGCCTGGTCCAGGTCCCCCCGCGCCGAGGCGATGTTCGCGAGTCCATCGAGAACCAGGATCGTATAGATGCCGCTGCGTCCGGCCCCCTCCAGCGCCGTTTGATACCTGTCCTCCGCCCGATCGAGCCGGTTGTCCATCCAGTAGGGATCACCGGCCCTGCTGAGGGCCATGATGTAGTTGGCGTCGGTCGGTTCCAGTCGCTCTCTCTTCACCGCTATCGAAGAATCGACCGTGGCCGTGGCTTCCTCGTATCGACCCAGGTGGTACAGCACGGTGCCCCAGCGTTCGCGCATGGTCAGCGTCAACTGGTGGTCGTAGCCGAGCGACCGGTTGGCCCGATCGAGGGCCCCGCGGAGCAGGCGTTCGGACTCCTCGTACCGGCCCACGTCGCGCAGCGACACGCCCCATTCGCCGAGGGCTTCGATGACGTCGGGGTGCCCCGGATCGTACAGGGCTTCACGCATGGTCACCGCGGACGCGGCGAGCGGCTCGGCATCGTATATCTGGCTTCGCAATCGGCGGATCATCGCGATGTTGAGGAGCGCCTCGGCTGCCAGCGGGTGGGGTCGCATGGTCGCCGTGTCGAATCGGGCCAACGCCCGCTCGAACACCGCCTCGGCTGCCTCGAACTGCCCCAGTTCGTGATGGGATACCGCGAGCCCGAACAGGGTGGACGCCGCGTCGGGATGCTCGTCTCCCAACAGTTGCTGCTGCACGGTGAGAGCCTGCTCGAACAGGGCCGCTGCTTCAGTGTGCTTCCCGGTCGCCCGGAGTTGCCACGCGAGGTCGGATTGGGTCAGGGCCAGCAGCGAATCGGGCCTCGAAAGCTCCGCCTGCCGGAGATCGAGGGCCCTCTGGAGGTACTCGATCGCCTGCTCCTGGTCCCCCTGCGCGGCCAGCAGCCGCCCCACCTGGCCGTAGCTCTCGGAGACTTCGAGGCTCCGGCTGCCGAGGTTGTCGACACGAAGTTGCAGCGCGGTCCGCGCCAGCTCCTCGGCCCGGTCGTACAGGCCCAGGTTCGCGTAGATGCCGGCGACGTCGGCCAGCATGGCCGCCTGCATCACGGGTTCCTCGCCGAACTCCTGCTCGATTCGAGCCGCCCCGCGATCCAGGATTCCGCGCGCCGAGACCGTGTCGCCCTGTGACTGGCTGGGGTCGGAGAGACGGAACAGGTCGAACATCAGGTCCCGCTGGCGCGCGGCCAGCTCGGCCTGTCGAGTGGCCCGGCTCGCCTGCGTGACCGCTGCCACCGTGCCACCGACCAGGGAAAAAGCAACGATCAGCGCCGCCCCAACACCCACCCGGTGACGCGTTATGTATTTCCGGAACCGATAGCCCGCCGAGTCCGCGCGCGCCTCCACCGGGCGACCCTCGAGGTGTCGCTCGAGGTCTTCGACGATCCGGGCCGCCGAGCCGTATCGCCGCTCCGGTTCCTTTCGGAGAGTCTTGAGAACGATGCGGTCCAGATCGCCTCGCAGCAGCCTGCGCAAGCGCTGGCGGCTGTCGCGTGCCGCGAGCCGGTCGGTATCGACTTCCACAGGCACGTAGAAAGCAGGGTCGGCGTGCCGCTCTCTCTCGGCAGTTCGCCCCTCCGGGACCGCCGAACCGGGAGCCACGACCTCGGACGTCGGCTCCGCCACCTCGCTCGGCAAGGGCGGGGGTTCCTGCACGATGACCCAGGCCCACTCGGCCGGGGGGCGTCCGGTCAGCTGGAACGGACGCCGGCCCGTCAGCATCTCGAACAGCACGACGCCCAGGCCGTAGACGTCCGTCGCGGTCGTGATGGGCTCGCCCATCACCTGTTCCGGCGCCGCGTACTCCGGCGTCATCAGGTGAAGTCCCGTGCGGGTTTGCGGCGCCTCTCCACCCACCATCGAGGGGTCGAGAATCTTCGCGATCCCGAAGTCGAGGAGCTTCACCTCGCCGTCGGCGGTCACGAGGATGTTGGTGGGCTTGAGATCCCGGTGGACCACCAGCCGCCGGTGAGCGTGGTGGACGGCGCGCGCCACGGTGCAGAACAGACGGACCCGCTGCTCGACCGAGAGATCGTTCGTGCGGCAGTATTCGTCGATCGGAAGTCCGTGCACGTACTCCATCACGAGGTAGGGCCGCCCGTCCTCGGTTACCCCTCCATCGTACAGGCGAGCGATGTTCGGATGATCGAGTGACGCGAGGATCTGGCGTTCGGCCTCGAACCGGGCTCGCTGATCGGCTGAACGGGCGCCACCGCTGATGACCTTGATCGCGACCCGCCGCCAGAACTGGCCGTCGTCGCGCTCCGCCAGGAAGACGACTCCCATTCCCCCCCGGCCCAGTTCCGACACGATGCGGTAGATGCCGATTCGGGTCGGGATTTCAAGCGGGTCGGGGGCTGTGCCACCCGGCGTGCCCCGGTTCGCGGGACTGTCGAGCGGACTGTCGAGAATGCCGTCCGATCGCCCGTGTGCGGCGAGAAGGGCTTCGAGTTCCACTCTCAATTCGGGATCCTCGGCCCCCGCCCGCTGCAGGACCTCCTCGCGCGCGCCCACCGGGGCATCGAGGACCTCGTCGAGCAGCTCGTCGAGCCTGCGCCGCTTCTCGTCGCTCACCTTTGGATCCACATCACGGTCGGGCCGGGCCTCCAGCGGGCCCTTCCGGGTACATGGCCCGATACAGCCACGCACGCGCCTTTACCCACTCGCGTCGCACGGTGCGATCGGACACTCCGAGAACGTCGGCGACTTCCTTCTCCTCCATCCCTGCGAAGAACCGGAATTCAACGATCTGTCGCTGGCGCGGATCCAGTTTCTCGAGCGCTTCGTCGAGCGCGATCAGCTCGTCGGGCCGAAACTCCACAGGCGCCCCGCCGTCCGTGAGCGTGGTGCACACCATGTCGCCCCCGCGTTTGACCGCCTTCCGGCGACGAGCGTGATCCACAAGGACCTGGCGCATGGCCCGGGCGGCGATCGCCAGGAAGTGGGCCCGGTCGGACGCCGGCATGCGGCTCCCGGCGAGCTTGAGATACGCTTCGTGAACCAGGGCGGTCGCATGAAGGGTGTGTCCCTGCTGCTCGCGATACAGCTCCCGTTTCGCGAGGGAACGCAACTCCTCGTACACCAGCGGGACGAGCCGGTCCAGCGCACGTGAATCACCCTCACTTACCGCCTGGAGAAGCTGGGTCACGTCGCCTTGCAGGCGAATCTGTTCGTCGTCCATCTCGGTCACCTGTGTGCTTGTCGCCGGCGGTTCCTCGAGGCAGCCGGCTCGATTCCCGGTACCCCCCACAATGTGCCGGGCGGCTGCAGGGTGACAAGTGGCCCTCGAGCAGGCATCTTGCGCCAGCTATTCACGACCTGTGCGTCCCGGGGGGATGTGGTTGGCGGAAGGTCGTTGTTCATACGTCTTTGGAGGCTACCATGCTTCGGTTCTTCGGACTCCGTGGGCGGGCCGTCCGGCTTGCTCTCTTCTTCGCGGCTACGCTGCCGATGTTCCTCGTCACTCCGCAGCCCGCCTCGGCCCAGATGGGCGGCGTGGATCTGGACACAATCCAGGCGGGACGATTCGACTACGGCAAGATGTGGACGTTCGAATACGCGCCGGCGGACTATTTCAGCGAGACCTACGGCTTCGATGCGAACCCCGAGTGGTTCGAGCGGGCCCGGTTGTCGGTTCTGCGGATTCCCGGCTGCTCGGCGTCGTTCGTGTCTCCGCACGGGCTGGTGGCCACGAATCACCATTGCGTGCGGGGCAGGGTCGCGGGCTTGAGCGGAGTGGGAGAGGACCTTCTTTCCGATGGATTCGTCGCCCGAACACTTGCCGATGAGCGACGGATTCCGGGCTACTACGCAGACCAGCTGATCCAGGTACGGGATATCTCGGACCAGGTGTTCGCGGCGACGGACGCCGCGTCCGAGGAGAACCGGGATGAAGCCCGATCGCAGATCGTCACGGAGATCCAGGCGCAGCTGAAGGCAGAATTCGCTTCGGGCGGGGATTCGATCTGGGTGCAGGTGATCGGCCTGTACAACGGGGGCCGTTACTCGGCTTACGTGTTCCGCAGGTTCACGGACGTTCGCCTGGTCGTGGCAGCCGAAGTGGAGATGGGCTTCTTCGGCGGAGATCCGGACAACTTCACGTATCCGCGCTATGACCTCGACTTCTCGTTCCTGCGTGTGTATGAGGACGATCGGCCTTATCAGCCGACCCACTACTTCGGGTGGGGCGCGGGCGTCGAGCCGGGCGATGCGGTGTTCATCATCGGCAATCCCGGTCAGACCAACCGCCTGAAGACGATCGCTCAGCTCGAGTACCAGCGCGATGTTTCGGTGCCGGCCAGCGTTCATTTCCTGGGCACGCGGCTCAGCGTGCTGGCGGACTACCGCAAGGCCGATCCGGAGGGCGCGCGGGAGCTGGGCATACGGAACTGGATGTTCGGCCTGTCGAATTCGCTGAAGGCGAACACGGGCCGACTCGAGGCGCTCAACCAACAGGTCATCATGGCTAGAAAGGCGGCCGCAGAGCGCAAGCTGCAGGAAGCGATCGCCGCCGATCCGGAGCTCAGCACCACGTACGGCGACATCTTCGAACGTCTGGCCGCCATCCAGCTTCAAAGGCGGGAGTACGCGGCGTACACCGGGGCCTTCCAGGGCATGGGCAGCACGTTTGCCGGGTCGATCACGATGGCCCGGGCCATGCGGGCGCTGACGGTGCTGAACGCGATCGCGGACGGCGAGCCGGAGGAGGAAATGGAGCAGCTCATGACGGAGTTGCGCCGCGTGCCCGACCGGGCGCCTGAAGTGGAAGTCGGCTTCCTGGCCCATCGGCTGGCGGACTTCGACCGGTATCTGGGGGCGGACCACCCGATCACACAGGCCGCACTGGGCGGGCTCGATCCCGAGGCGGCGGCGCGTGCCATGCTGGAGAACAGCGTACTGGACAGCGGCGAGGCCACGTTGGCGGCCATCGAGGCCGGCACGCTCGGCGTTGACGATCCGGTGATCGCGTTGATGACTGAACTTTTTCCGCTCACGAGTGAGTTCCGGCGGACCTCCGGTGCGCTCCAGGGCGAGGAAAACGACCTGCAGGCTGCCCTGGGCCGCGTGAGGTTCGAGGTATACGGAAGCGAGATTCCGCCGGATGGCTCTTTCTCGCCCCGCATCGCGGACGGAATCGTGAAGGGGTACCCGTACAACGGCACCCTCGCGCCGGCGTACACGACGTTCTACGGCCTGTACGACCGCTACTTCGGACACGGCGAAGGGGTAGGGATCGGAGAGGAATGGAGCCTCCCGGAGCGCTGGAAGACGCCGCCCGCGGGGCTGGATCTCAGCACTCCGCTGAACTTCGTATCGACTACGGACTCGTTCGGCGGCAACAGTGGTTCGCCCGCCGTGACCCCGGATCTCGAGTTGGTGGGACTCAATTTCGATCGCAACATCAACGGCCTGTCCCGCGACTTCATCTACCTGCCGGAGCAGGGCCGGAACGTGATGGTGGACGTCCGAGCCATTCGCGCGGCCCTGGAGGTCGTGTACGATGCCAACCGCATCGTGGCCGAGATGGTGTGGGGCACGCTGTACGAAACGGAAGAAGAGGCCGACGCGGCTGCGATGTGATGGATTTCAACCCTGAACGGAGTTCCAAATGAACCGTTATAGAATCGGCCTGTTGGTCCTGGCCCTCGGTCTGTGTGTCGCCACGCCCGCATCGGCCCAGCGGGCCAAGTCGATCGTCGGGATTTCTGCCGGCGCCACGACGAGTGACATCGAAGGTGGCTTCATCAACACCTCGTCGCAGTGGGGATTCATCGGCGGGGTGTTCGGGTACTTTCGCACCAGCTACAACAGCATGGTCGGTCTCGAGGCCAACTACGTGCAGAAGGGCGGCAAGGACCTGGCTGACCTGGCCTACATCGATATCCCGTTTATCATCGGGGCCGTCATTCCGACGGACAACGATGCCTTGAATTTCAACTTCTACACGGGCATCGGAATCGGGATCAAGGTGAGCTGCAGCGAGACGAGCGGCTCGTCGTTCGACGATGCCTGCGATCGCGCGAAGAGCACGGAGTGGAACTGGCCGGTGGGCCTGGCGTTCGCCGTTCGGAGTGCGAGCGGCAAGTACTTCGGGCTGGACGGCCGCTACTCGATCGGCATCTCGGATGCCTTCGAAGGATCCAGCGCACGCAACCGGTCCTGGCAGTTCAAGGCTCTGTTCGGGATTCCAATGGGCTAGTCGAAGGCCGCCCCCTCCGGGGGGTGACCTTTTGGCGTTTCTTGGGTATGCTTAGACATAAGCGGGAGTGTACTCGGCGTTCGCGGCCCGACGCCTGCGCCGGAGGAGCGGATGTCCGCTAGATTCGTAAGCGAACTGCTGAGACGAGGAGTTCCGCAGGTCGTCGGCGTATACCTCGCCGCCGGCTGGGGCCTCCTTGAGTTCACCGATTGGGCCACCGGCCGCTTCGCTCTGTCGAACGGCGCGTCCGACCTCGTCGTCGGTACGTGGATCATCTTCCTTCCGGTCGTCGCGGGTGCTGCCTGGCATCTGGGACATCCGGATCGCCGACGCAGGACTCCCGGTCGCGGGACTCCGGTCGCAACACCCGTCGTGGTTCCGGCGGCTGATCCCACCGACATCGTCGTTCTTCCGTTTGCCAACCTCAGTGCCAACACCGAGGACGAATACCTGAGCGATGGGATCTGCGAGGAGATCATCAACCAGCTCGCGCACATGGAGGGGCTGAACGTCGTGGCACGCACCTCGGCCTTCGCGTACAAGGGCAAGCCTGGCGATGTGCGGACCATAGGCCGCGACCTCGGCGCGGGGGCCGTCCTGGAGGGAAGCGTCCAGAGGTCGGGTGACCGGCTCCGGGTCACCACGCAGCTCGTCGAAGTCGCCAACGGATACCACCTGTGGTCGGAGCGCTATGACCGGGAGATGAAGGACGTATTCGACATCGAGGACGAGATCGCAGCCAACGTGGTCGAGTCGTTGCGCGGCATCCTGAAACCCGAAGAACGCGAGGCCCTCGCGAAGAATCCGACCGCCAACGTGAAGGCCTACGAGTACTACCTGCGGGGCCGGCAGTTCTTCCGGCAGAGCCGTCGCAAGAGTCTCGACTACGCCCGTCAGATGTTCGAGCGTGCGGTCGCGGAGGATCCCGATTTCGCGCTCGCGTGGGCGGGGATCTCGGACTCGATTTCACTGACCAACATGTACTACCCCTCCACCGGGGCCGATCTGGGCCGAGCGGACGAGGCCAGCCTGCGGGCCCTCGAACTGGACCCGGATCTGTCGGAGGCTCACGGGGCAAGGGGATTTGCCCACCTGCAGCTGAAGCGCCTCGATGAGGCGGAGGCCGAATTCAAGGCCGCCATCGCCCTGGATGAGGAGCAGTTCGAGGCACGGTACTTCTACGCCCGCGCGTGCTTCTCGCAGGGAAGGCTGGAGGAAGCG
>JBDHBK010000037.1:0-10689 GCA_039592635.1 Gemmatimonadota bacterium | reverse complement strand
CTCGGGTCCGTTCTCGCTCGGTCCGGACGACGAACCGGCCACCATCGTGGTGGCTTACATCGTGGCGGCCACGGTAGAGACTGTCCCGGGCTTCGGCTCGAGTGGAATCGAACAGTCGTCGGACGCAAATGCGAACCCTCCGGGTGATCCGTCCTTCCACCCGGGATACACGAGTGCGCGCGGCTGCACACCGCAGGCGGTCGCGTCCAATGATCTCACAGGCTGCACGGACGTTCGGACCACGAACGACGTGAAGCCAATCGAGCGTGGCGCGGGTTGGATTGGGTACAACGGACCCGATCCGTCCGGACGACTCGCCGGCCTGCTGGAGGGACCCGACAACAAGCTGGACCAGTTCTCTGTCGAGGTCGTTCCAAACAGCCTGCTGGGCCGCGCGCTGGTCGCGCAGTCGATCTTCGACAGCAACTTCCTGCTCGGCTTCGCTCCCGACGCGCCGGCGTTCTACCTGGTGCCGGGTGACAACAACGTCACCGTGATCTGGGAGGAAACCCCGACGGAAGTGCTCGGCGACCCGTTTTTCGAGGTGGCCAGCGACGAGACCAGCCCTCTGTTCAACCCGAACTACCGAGAGTTCGACGTCGAGGGGTATCGGGTGTGGCGGGGGGTAGAACCCGGTACGCTCGAGCTGATCGCACAGTTCGATAAGAACAACAGCACGTTCACTGACTACACCTGCGAGACGGTCCCGCCGGATGAGGACGCGGGGACGACTCGTGACGGGGTCGAGGTGATCGGATTCGCGGGCGGTGAGGTTTGTGCCGGGGATTATGCCACGGAGACAGCAGTCGCGACGCGCGCGATCAACAGCGAAATGATCTTCAACAACGGCTCGGACGGCGGTTTGCCCGGAGCCGGTGTGGCGCGGCTGGCGGATCTTTCGGCTCTCGCCACGAACGTCACCAACGTGATCGCTGACGACGAATCAGGGCAAGGCATACCGGCGACGGATACCGGGATTCCGTTCTTCTTCGTAGACAACGACGCGGTGAACAACTTCACGTACTTCTATGCCGTCAGCGCGTTCGACGTGAACTCCCAGGCTTCGGGCCCGCATACTCTGCGGTCGGCCAGGGTGACGCAGTCGACGGCGCCGCGGGCGGACGCCCCGAACCTTCAGGGCGCCTCGCTGCTCGTGGCGCTCACGGGCGACGACGGCGCTCCTCTGGATCCGGGTGCCCCGATGCCGACGCTCGATCCGGCTGACGGTATCTGGTCGGGACCGATGACCCCGACCGACGGAATAGAACTGTCGTTCGCTCCGTTGCTGCCGAGGCTGCTGCCGCAGCTGCAGTTTCAGGTGGTGATCGACTCGGTGACCACGGTCTTCGACCCGGCCTCGGACGAGGGCGAAGCGACCCCGGCGTGTCCGTTGGGCGGGACCAGCTTCGCGGTGTGCTCGAAGGTCTGGATGAGCTACACGGATCTGGACGGCAATCCGCAGTCGATTCTCGGTGAAGCAGTCAATCACTGGTGGAGCGCGTTCGGTACGCCCGCCAGCGTAACGACCCGTTGGGTGTCGGTCACCATCCCGTTCGACCAGGACGCACTGGACTCGTTCGGGATTCCGGAGGCTTCGGGCCTGGCGACGGCGGACGCCACGTTGGTCGAAGCGATCAACTACAGCTCGGCCGAAGGGCCGCAGAATCGCCGCTTCGGCGGTGATCGTCTGCGACACGGCGGATCGCGCTGGTTCGACGGAGCCAACGAGACCACTCCGGATCCGACACGGTACATGCGGGTCGGACACCTGGAGGGCGTCGACACGATCTTCTCGCCGATCGGCTACACGCCGTTCAACTCGACGACACCGTCGGGTGGGGATCAGCAGGGCAACTCGCAGATCGATTTCGAGAAGCAGTGCCACGACCGGGCGAACGCATATTCCGCTCGCCAGGCCGATGTGCAGGTCACGTGGGGCGAAGGCGGTGCGATCACGGTGCGCGACATCACGCACAACGTGGACGTGCCGACCACCGGCTACCCGGACGGGACGTACGGTTTCGTTCAGGACGCCAACGGTAACGGCGTGATCGACTGGCAGGACTTCAACGGCATGCTTCGCGTGTGGGATCAGATCAACGACGAGTCGATCTTCGGCGGTGGTGACTGCGACGGGTTCAATGGTGGTGACATCCAGTTCAACATCCCGAACGCTCTACCGCTCACGCCGACCGCCACGCTCAGTACCGTACACGTGGACAACTTCGAGTACGGCTGGGCGGACCCGGTCAACGGAGCTGCCACCTGGACCGGAACGGGAACGGGCTTCGGCCTCTACATCAGCGGTCAGCGCTTCATCTTCCAGTTGTCTGCGCTGCCGGCGCCCGGGACGGTTTGGACGCTGCGAAGCTACTCGGGTGCCATTCGTTCGGATGCGGCTAGCTTCGACACGGATGAGCCGAACGGGTACTCCTACAACCCGACCGCGACGAATGCCAGCGCGGGTCGACCCGTCCTGATTCCTGGCCTGGTGTTCAATTGGCTGGTGGAAGATGCCACGAACTTCGACGGTCCGACGGACCTGACCCAGGTCCACACGGTTCCGGATCCGTACCTGGCGACCAGCCAGTACGACCTGAGCCCGTCGACCAAGCAGTTGATGTTCGTGAATCTTCCGCCGGAGGCCACGATCCGGATCTACACGCTGACCGGCGTCCTGATCGACATCGTCAACCACGATGATGCGACAGGCGGTGGCCGGGCCGTGTGGAACCTGCGAAATCGCAACAATCAGTTTGTCGCGAGCGGCGTGTACTTCTTCCATGTCGTGACGCCGGAAGGCGATACGCACGTGGGCAAGTTCACCGTCGTCAACTTCGCCGGGCAGAATTAGAGAGAACCGGACCCGTGGGGGGGCTCGTCCCCCCCACGGAAATTGACCAGCTCCTTTAGGAGGTTTTCATGCGGCTAATCAGTCGAGCGGTAGCCACCCTGTTCATGGTGGTTGCGCTGCCGGGACTGCTCTGGGCGCAGGATGGGGACAACCCGGTACAGGTCGAAAGCGATAACACGGCTTTCGGTGGGTCGTCCGCTGAATTCCTGCAGTTCGGTTCCGGAGCTCGCGGCATGGCTCTCGGCGGATCGTTTTCAACGATCGTCGATGACGTGAACGCGCTCTACTACAACCCTGCCGGCCTGACGGCGATGCAGGGTCCCGAAGTGGCGCTGACGCTGATGCCCTACTTCGCGGACACTGACTATTACTGGACGGGTCTGGCGTTTCCGTTCTCAGACGGTGACTTCGGGTTGGGGTTTTTCCTGGGTCACTTCGGATTCGGGAATCAACCCATTTATACGGAAGCCGATCCCGATGGCCTGTCGGGTGAGACGTATGGCGTGAGCGAGACCGTCGCCGGTATCTCGTTTGCTCACGCGTTCATCGACCGGTTCTCGGCCGGACTGACATTGAAGTTCATCAACGATGACCTCGCTACGGGCGCTCTGGGTGGAGCCTCGGCCACGGCGATGGCTCTCGACTTCGGTGTCAACTTCCACAGCGAACTCGGGAATCGTCCCATTCGCCTGGCGTTCGTCGTCCAGAACCTCGGTGGTTCTCTCTCTCACTCGGGTGAGGCCCTGCGGTTCCGTGACGTGAACTACAGCGAGACGAATCCCACCGTGCCGGACCAGCGAGTCGATCCGCCGCCAGCGATCCTGGTGACGGACGCCTTCCCGCTGCCGCGCCTGTTCCGAGTCGGACTGAACTACGACGTCATCTCGAACGAGTCCACGACTCTGGCCCTGATGACCGAGTTCATCGAGTCCAACAACACGAACGCGGCGTTCGGCTTCGGGACTGAGTTCCGCTGGCAGGGCGTGGATACGCCTGTCGGTGTGGCGCTGCGCGCGTCGTATCAGACGCAGCCGGACAACAACGAGGACTTCTCGGTTGGTGCCATTTCGACCAGCCAGGGCTCGGACGGCCTGGGCCTGGGCGGCGGACTGTTCTATCGGTTCGCCGGCACGTATCGGCTTCAGTTCGACTACGCCTACAAGAACTACGGTGTGCTCGGAAGCGCCAACGCGTTTTCGGTGACCTTCGGCGTGGACTGAGCGGAGTCGGCGACCGAATGTCCGTGCGTACTCCTCCGAGGAGTTGGGAGCGTAGAGGCATGAGCACCGCCATCCGGCGAATGGTGGTGCCGTGCCTCATGGTCACGGCCTGGACGCTTGCGTCGGGGACGTGGACGGCTTCCGCCGCGACCGTCGCGCAGCAGGAACAGGCAGCAGGCGGACTCGAGGTCACGCTCCTTAGGACGTGGGCCCCGGAGGATCTCACGGTGGTGGACGGGCTGGCGAACGTACCCCTCACGATGCTGGCCGGGGGGACCACGGGCGCGTACCGGTTCGAACTATCCGTGTTCGATGCGACGGACACTCAGTTGTACCGGGATAGTTGGGAGAGGCAGGTCAGCCGGCAGGCTGCGGCTTACGTGGAGTCCGGAACTTCCTATCTTCTTGAGCCCTTCCGGTTCGGGGTAAGGCCCGGCGAGTACGAGGTCGAAATCCGCGCGTATCCTACGGATGCGCCGGACCTCGGCGAGCGGGTGCGTTTGTCCCTGGTAGCTTTCGATGGGCGACCCACGGCGTCAGATCTGTTCCTGGCGGCGAGGATCGAGCCCATCACCGAAGGTGCAGGAGGCGGGAGCTGGTCAGTGACCCACGGGGGTTTCGGGATCGCAGCTGCGGCCCGCATGTCGGTTATGCCGACGGAGCCCGACCTCTACTACTATCTGGAATTGTATGGCCTGGATAGCGAGACAACCCGGGTCAGCATCAATGCAGAGGTCATTTCGGGTGACCGGGTGGTATACCGGACGCCCGTAAGCGAGCTGGAAGTCGGAACGGGAGGCGTGCCCTTCACCGGACACATTTCCCTGGCCGGGCTTCCGCCGGGCGACTACCAGCTTGCGATGACCGTTGGAGACGAATCGGAGGGTGAGCGCAGGTTGGGCTCCTTCCAGATGCTGAGTCCGGAAAACGCGGTAGCCGCTGGCACCGCTGCCGGGAGTTACGAGGCGGACTAT
This sequence comes from Gemmatimonadota bacterium, assembly GCA_039592635.1. Classification (GTDB taxonomy): domain Bacteria; phylum Gemmatimonadota; class Gemmatimonadetes; order Palauibacterales; family Palauibacteraceae; genus Benthicola. The sequence continues at coordinate 5,641 of JBDHBK010000037.1, read as the reverse complement.
TTCGCCACGCTCTCGGACGAAGAGCTGGAGCAGACCTTCGGTGGCGTTGCGCTTCTCATAACAGATACGGAGCGCGCGACCTACGAGGCGCTTCCGCCCGATGCAAAGCGGAGGTATCTGACGGAGTTCTTCCAGCGCCAGAATCCGAACCCGGGCTCTGCCGGCAACCTGTTTCTCGAAGACTATCTGTCCCGGATCGCGACGATTCGGGCCCGGTATGACGAGCAGGTGGGTACCGAGGAGCGCATGCCGTGGTACACGGACCGTGGTCGGATATATCTGAAGTATGGCGAGCCGCAGGACCGGGTAGTCAACTACTCGCCGTCTGATCTTGGCGGTCCTTCTTCCGTAGGTGGAAGCTACGCGGGGGAGCCGCCCTACGAGATCTGGCAGTATCAGACGACGAGCTTCGTATACCTGTTTGTTCAGGACGATCGGTTCAATCACTGGCGGCTGATCTACAGCACCGACCCGGACATCGCGTCGATTGCGGATTGGTACAATCGGTGCGGTCCGTCGGCGAAACAAGATCTGCAGACGAACTTCGGAATCAACACCCGGTTTCTGACCGGACTTGAATAACTGATGCCGGCGGAGAACCGCTGTAAACGGTGTCACATCGAGAGAGAGGGTATCATGAGAGTTGGCTTGGTGCGTAATGTAGGGCTCAGCATTACCGCGCTGGCTGTCCTCGCGCTGGGGGGGTGTGATGACAACCCCCTGAGTTTTGACGTCAAGGACACGGTGGGGATCCAGGTAAACCCGTCCGAGATGGTCGTGTCGGCCGGACGGACGGCTGAGCTGGAAAGCCGCGCGGTGAATCAGGGCAACGAGCCCACCTTCGACGCCGTGACGGCAGCGGTGGATCCGATCTGCGGACAGGGTTCCATTCAGATCATTGATCTCCCAGAGCTCGAGATCGAGCCGCCCGGGCTGTTCGCGATCACCGGTGGGTCGGTTCTCGGTCAGACCTGTATCGTGTTGACCTCCGGGTCGAACACGGCCCAGGTGGACGTGACGGTAGTGGCCGACGGTGCCGAGATCACGGCGCCGGAGGACGGACAGGTATTCCGCTCCGGTGATACAGGCCAGATCATCGCTCAGTTGATTGGCCTCGACGGGACCCCCGTCGGGCCGTATGCGCCGGAGGACGCGGTGTTCTCGTCGTCTGAGAGCGGTGTGGCCGAAATCACAGACGAGGTGGGTAACTTCTCGACGACCGACGCCGGTTCGACCACTCTCAGTGTCACATGGGCTGGCCAGGCGTTGAACGGCACGTCCGGCCTCGGAGTGGTGGTGGACGATGAGGTCGGGATCGAAGTGATTGCCAACGTCCCGGAGTCGGCGGCCTTTACCGCGGGGGCGAATCTCGGCGTGCTTCCCGCCGATGTGGTGGTGGAGTTCGACATCTTCGTGGCCGATGCCGCGGGGAACAGGAACACCATCCCGGACGAGATCATCTCGATCGCCGCCACTTCGTCGGATCCTGCGGTGGTATCGATCGTCCCGAGCATCGAGACGGACGGGTCGTTCGGTCTGGGCGACATCCCGGTGGTTGAGGTCACGACGGTCGCGGCCGGTGCCGTTACGATCACGGGCACGGTGACGACCTCTGAGGGAGACCTGCCGTTCGTTGGTGCGCTGCTGGTCCCGAACCCGATCATCACTGCGGTCACGCCGGCAACCGGGGCTTATGCCGAGACGGTCACGATCACGGGCACGGACTTCGCGGACATATCCAAGGTGTACGTGGGTGGGTACCTGCTCGGCAACTTCACGATCGACTCGCCGACGCAGATCACGGCGCAGATGCCAACGTACAGCACCCTTCCGGGGCCGCTGGACGTGGTTGTGTCGGTCGCGGGCATCGAGTCACCCGCCGGCCCCACCTGGGAGCAGACGCTATCGTTCGAGGAGGGCGCCACGGAGGACAACAGCCCCTTCATCAGCGGGAACGATGCACCCATCAGTGTACCTGCGTTCATCGCGGGCTCGTTGATCGGCGAGCCGGTCGATCCGGTCGTCAACGACAAGATGGCCGATTGGCTCTTCTTCACCATATCCGGTGACACGGAGCGCACGATCGACATCACGCAGACCCTGATCGGCACCGAGGACATGGAGTTCTGGGTGGTCGACGGAGGGCTCAACTTCTTCTGGTGCCACATCGACGACTTCGGTCCCGGTGGCGCGGAAAGCGGCGAGTGCGACCTTCCCGCCGCGGGTGAAGAGCTCGACACGGGCGTCCCATCGGTCGGTACCTGGTGGGTCATCCCGCAGGAGTGGGGTAATGTAGACACGAACTACATCGTCTCGATCACGATGGTCGACGAGTAGGATTCGACCTCGACAGAGAAGCCCTAACAGCGAGGGCCTCCGGATTTCCGGGGGCCCTCGCCCTTTCATACCGCTTCCGAGTGACCGTGCCTTGAAGTCACCTCCCGATTCCTTCCGCGTGGCGATCGGCCTCGGGTCCAACCTGGGGGACCGCCTCGCCCACCTTCGCTCAGGCGTGGGCCGGCTCGAGCGCGTTCTCGACGACCTGACAACCTCCTCCGTTTACGAAACCGAGCCCGTGGACTACCATGACCAGCCCCGCTTCCTGAACGTGTGCTGCGTGGGCCGTACCAGGCTCACGGGGCGGCAGCTCCTGTCCGAGCTCCAGGACGCGGAACGGGCGGCGGGTCGCCAGCGTACGGGTGAGCGGTACGGGCCGCGCACGCTAGACCTCGACCTGCTTCTGTATGGTGATCACGTCGTTCACGAGGAGCATCTCACCCTGCCTCACCCGAGACTGCATGAGAGGGCGTTCGTGCTCGTCCCGCTCGCGGAGCTTGCTTCAGATTGGCAGGTGTCCCTGTCGGGTGGGGCAGCCGCCACGGTTGGGGAGCTTGCCAGGCAGGTGGACCGGGAGGGCATCGTCAGAATGGAGGCCGAGCTGTGAAGGGCGTAACCGAGTGTCTGACTCCCGGGCGGAAGACGGAAGTGTCGGGACGACGACTGCTGGTGATGGGGCTTCTCCTGGCTGCCGGCCTGGCGGGGTGCGACGGTGCGGACGCGGCTGCCGAACGGCGTCGCAGTGAGGGAATCGCCCCGGACACGGTTCTTCGCCGTCTCGCCGCGGATCTCCTCCCGGCGGCCGAGCTGCGCTCCGGTCTGCTCGCCCGTGGCCCGATTCAACTGGCCACGCGTTCCAGGGAGGACCTGGAGGCCTTCCTGGTGGCCCAGATGGCCGAACAGTTGCCAGCGGACCGCCTGGAGGCCGTGGTGCGTACCTACGCGCGCCTGGGCCTGGTCCCGGAGAGCATCGATCTGGAGCCGCTGCTGCGCTCCCTGCTTCTCGAGCAGGTCGTGGGCTACTACGATCCGGCTCGCGACACGCTTTACGTGGTGGACCGGGTGGACGAGAGCCAGATCGAGCCGGTGCTCCTGCACGAGATCGTACACGCCCTGCAGGATCAGTACGTGGACCTCGACTCCCTGATGAAAGCCAACCTGGAGGCCAACGACCGCGGGACGGCCGCCCAGGCCGCCATGGAAGGGCACGCGACCTTCGCCATGCTCGAGTGGCAGCTGGCGGCGATGATGGGCGGTAGCGCGGATCTCACGGCTTTGCCGGGACTCGACGGACTCCTCGGTGACGATCCGCTGGCGGCGGCCGGAATCGAGATGCCCGTACTGGCCGAGGTTCCGACCGTGATTCGCGAGTCCCTGCTGTTTCCCTACATCGGTGGCCTGGTCTTCGTCCAGAAGCACTGGGCCGGCCCGCGGGGCCGTGTGCCGCCCCTGGGGGCCGACATGCCGGTATCGACCGAGCAGGTGATCCACCCGGAGAGATTCGAGCCGGGACAGATCGACATGCCGACGGAAGTCCGGTTCCTCGAGGCTCCGCCCGACGGCTGGACCGAGGTGTTCACCGACGGCCTGGGTGAGCTTGAAACCCGGCTCGTGCTGCGGGAGTTCCTGGCCGATCGGGAAGGAGCCGACCGGGCGGCCGCGGGCTGGGATGGAGACCGGTTCCGCCTGCTGGACGGCCCGTCCGGCGAGGTATTCGTGTGGGCCACGGTGTGGGACTCGGACCGGGACGCCCTGGAGTTCGAGACCGGCGTAGAGCGGGCCCTGCTCGGACGCTACGAAGGCGATCCGGCGGCCGAGGGCCGCGAGGTCGAGGTGCTGCGGGGTACCGAGGGTCGCCGTCCGGTAGTCGTGGTGTGGGACCTGCCCGCCGGTCTCGACAGGACGGCCGGACTCGAGGGCCTCACGGCCTTCGAGCTCGAAGAACTGGATCCGCAGGCGCTGCAGTGACCACCGTCCGCGTCGCCGTGCCGGCGAAGCCAGCGCACGAGTACGATATCCGCGTGGATCCCGGTGGGCTCGATCACCTGGGCGAAACCTGTTCCGCGGTCGAAGCGCACCGCTACGCCGTGATCGCGGACAGCCACGTGGCCGAGCTGTACGGAAGGAGAGCACTGGCTTCGCTGGAGGGAGCCGGCCTGGACGCTGACCTGTTCTCCTTTCCGGCCGGTGAGTGGAACAAGTCGGCGGACCAGTGGGTGCACCTGTGCGCCGAGATCATGGGCGAAGGGTTCGGTCGCGATTCGGCCATCGTCGCCCTGGGCGGCGGCGTTACGGGCGACCTGGCGAGCTTCGTCGCCTCCACCTACATGCGCGGCGTGGAGGTCATCCAGGTCCCCACCACCCTCCTGGCCATGGTGGACAGTTCGGTGGGCGGGAAGACGGGCATCGACGGAGGGCAGGTCAAGAACGCCCTCGGTACCTTCCACCACCCGGCCGCCGTACTGATCGACCCCGAGGTGCTGGGCACCCTCCCGAAATACCAGCGCATCTCTGGAATCGCGGAGGCCGTGAAAGCCGCCGCGATCCAGGATGAGACGTTCTTCGAGTGGATCGAAGAGCACGCTACCGACCTGCGGGACGGAGAAGTCGACGCGACCGCGGCTCTGATCGAGCGCAGCGTCCGGATCAAGGCCGGGGTTGTGGCCGAGGACCCGGAAGAGCTGGGACTCCGCGCGATCCTCAACTTCGGACACACGTTCGGGCACGCGCTGGAGTCTCTGAGTGGTTTCTCGATACTGCACGGCGAGGCCGTGGCTGCGGGAATGAGGATGGAGGCGCGACTCGGAGAAAGCGTTGGGGTGACTGAATCCGGGGTAGGCGCCCGGCTCGATGATGTCCTGGCCCGCTGCGGACTGCCGGAGGTGCTGGAGCCTCCCATCGATCTCGACAAGTTGCTCGAGCGCGCCAGGCCCGACAAGAAATCGAGAGATGGAATCCTGCGCTGGGTGCTGTTGGCCGGGCTCGGAAGAGTAGCGATCGGGTCCGACGGCGAAGTTACGCACGCCATCCCGGCGGCTGAGTGCGGGGATGCGCTGGAAGCCGCTTTACGTGGGGCCTTCGAGGCCGCAGATTCCGACGCGTGAGGAGCACAAGGAGCTGAGACTGGATCGAAACGCATGCCGGGCGCGAGCCCAACGACGAGCGATGCCTTGGAGGTAAGAACCGACGCCTCCGGAGTCTTCGCGGCTTTCTACGCCCAGCGTGAGAAGCGGCCCGACGACGTCTTCCTGAGATATGGAGACAATTCCTGGACGTGGGCGGACGCGGCCTCCCAGGCACACGC
>JBDHBK010000036.1:0-11225 GCA_039592635.1 Gemmatimonadota bacterium | reverse complement strand
GTGACCCCTTGTGCGCGAGCATCGGCTGTCCGGCCACGTCGCCGATCGCGTACACACCGGGGGCGCTGGACTCGCACCACTCGTTGATCTTGATCCACGGGCCGTCCATCTCGATGCCCAGCGCCTCCAGACCGAGACCCTCGGTCAGGGGCTTCCGACCCACGGCCATGAGGAGGATGTCGGTCTCGATCGTCTCCTGGCCCTTCTTCGACTCGACCGTCAGGACCATCGGGCTGGCTTCACGATCCAGCGAGACGACCTTCGTTCCGGTTTTGATCGTCATTCCCCGCTTCTTGAACGACCGGGCCAGGGTCTTCCCGACCTCGGGATCGGAAACCGGCACCAGCGTGTCGAGCATCTCGACCACCGTGACGTCCACACCGAAGGCGAACTCCACACCGACGTAACCGCCGCCCACCACGACCATGCGCTCCGGAAGATTCCGGAGGGCCAGGGCCTCGCGGCTGCCGATCACCTTGTCGCCGTCGATCTCGAAACCCGGAAACGACATCATGGCGGCGCCGGTGGCCACCACGATATTCGCGGCCTCGACCGTGTAGGGATCGCCTTCCTCAGGAGTGACTTCGACGGTCCCCGGCCCCGTGATGCGACCGCGACCCTCGAACACTTCGATCTTGTTCTTCTTGAACAGGAAGCGGATTCCACCGGTGAGCTTCTCGCTGATGAACCGGCTTCGATCCACGGCGGCGCTCATATCGTAGACCACGTTCTCGGCCCGAACGCCCATTTCTTCGCCGTGCGCCTTCAGGTTCTGCGCCAGCGACGCGCTCTCGAGAAGCGCCTTGGCGGGGATGCAGCCCCAGTTGAGGCACGTGCCGCCCATCCCGCCCTCGTAGGTGGACGCTTCTACGCAGCCGGTCTTCAGGCCCAACTGGGCCGCCCGGATCGCACAGACGTAGCCGGCCGGACCGGCGCCGATCACCAGTATGTCGAGCTTCTCAGCCATCGGTTTCGCCTCGTTCGGTTCTTCCCCGGCCCACGCCGGGTGGTGCGCCGCGAGCGGGTGCTAGAGCACCAGTTCGAGCGGATTCTCGATCATCGCCTTGAACGTCTGTAGAAAACGGGCCCCGGACGCACCGTCGATCACCCGGTGATCGCACGACATGGTCACCCGCATGCGCTGCCGTACCGTGATTTCGCCGTCCACGACCACCGCCTTCTCGGACGTGCTGCCCACCGCGAGGATGGCGGCCTCCGGCGGGTTGATGATCGCCGTGAACTGGTCGATGTCGAACATCCCCAGGTTGCTGACCGAGAACGTGGCGCCCTGGTACTCCTCAGGCAGCAACCGCTTCTCCCTGGCCCTGCCAACCAGCTCGGCGGCCTCGGTCGCGATCTGCAGCAGGCCTTTCCGGTCGGCGCCACGCAGGACCGGCGTGATCAGCCCGTCCTCGATCGCCACGGCGATCCCGATGTCCACCGATCCGTGCCTGCGGATGGTATCGCCCTGCCACGACGCGTTGATCTCCGGGTGCCGTGCGAGAGCCTCGGCCGTGACCTTCACCAGGATGTCGTTGACTCCGATCTTCCCTGACTCGAGCCGGCCGTTCATCGCCTTCCTCAGCTCGAGGATCCGGCCCATGTCCACCTCGATCGTGAGGAAGAAATGGGGAACGGGGCCGATCGATGTCACCAGCCGGCGTGCGATCGCCTTCCGCATCTGAGAAGGCTCGAGCGTTTCATCTACGAGCCGCGGCGGACCGGCCGGCAGCGCCGCGGCCTGCGCCTGCGAGGAAACTGCGGCCGTCGGCGCAGTCGGGGCCGAAACGGACACGCCAGCGGATATGGCGGCTTCTACGTCACGTTTTACCACCCGTCCACCGGGTCCGGATCCCGAAATATCCGATACCCTCAGACCCGCCTCGTCAGCCATGCGGCGCGCCACGGGCGACGCCTTCACGGTTCCCGTCACCGACGATTCCCCGGCGTGGCTGTGGGGGAGCTCGACCCCCGGAGGCGGCTCCACCGGCGGCGACACGGGCGCCTGCGGGGCCGGCGCCACGGGCTCGGGAACGGCCGGCGGGGTGGCCGGGGGCGCCGGCGGCACCACGGGCTCTTCGGCGACCGGCGGCGACTCGACCGGCGCGGACTCCACCGTCTCGGCTTCTGCTGTGTCGGCTTCCACCGGCGTCCCCGAGGCAGCCGCAGCGGCCTCCTCCAGGAGAGACGAGATGTCCTCGCCTTCCTCGCCGATGATTCCGATCAGGGCTCCGACGGGCACCGTCTCGCCCGCCTGGACGAGGATCTTCAGCACGACACCGCCGCCGAGAGCCTCGATGTCCATGTTGGCCTTGTCGGTCTCGATCTCGGCCAGCAGATCACTGGCTTCGATCGTGTCCCCTTCGGCGACTTTCCACTCGAGCAGCTTGCCCTCTTCCATCGTCGGGCTGAGCTGCGCCATCACGATCTTGGTTGCCATTCGCCAGGAACCCTTCAGTCCAGATAGCAGACGTGCTTGACGGCCCGGACTACGGCATCGGCGTCAGGCACGATCAGTTTCTCGAGAGCGCGAGCATAGTGCATCGGTACGTCGAGCCCGGACACGCGGGCCACCGGTGCATCCAGGTAGTCGAATGCCTCGCGCTGGATGTCGTCCACGATCTGCGCGCCGATGCCGGCCACCGGCCATCCCTCTTCCAGCACCACGGCCCGATTCGTCTTCTTCACGGAGGCCACGTAGGTGTCCAGGTCGAGCGGGCGGAGGCTGCGCAGGTCCACGACCTCGGCCTCGACCTCGTGCTCGGCAGCCAGTTTCTCCGCTGCCTGCATCGCGACATGCACCATCTTGGAGTGCGTGACGATCGTCACGTCCTCCCCGACCCGCTTGATGTCGGCGAGGCCGATCGGGACGAGGTGTTCTTCGTCCGGCACCTCACCCTTCACGTTGTACAACAGCTCCCCCTCGATGAACACGACCGGGTCGTCGTCCCGGATCGCGCTCTTGAGAAGCCCCAGCGCGTCGGCCGGCGTGGCCGGCGTGCATACCTTGAGTCCCGGGATGTTGGCATACCAGGGATCCGGCACCTGTGAGTGCTGCGCCGCTAGCTGCAGGGCCGACCCGCCCGGTCCGCGGAACACGATCGGCACCGTGAACTGGCCGCCGGACATGTGGCGCATCTTGGCCGCGGAGTTGACGATCGCATCGTACGCCAGCAGCGCGAAGTTCCAGGTCATGAACTCGACGACCGGACGGAGTCCGGCGACCGCGGCACCCACACCGAGGCCGGCGAAACCGTTCTCCGCGATCGGCGTATCGCGCACGCGCATCTCGCCGAACTCGTCGAGCAGGCCCTTCGAGACCTTGTACGCCCCGTCGTACTCTCCGACTTCTTCGCCCATGATGAAGACGCGATCGTCGCGGCGCATTTCCTCTCGAAGCGCCCGGTTCAGGGCTTCCCGGTAGGTGATCAGCGCCATGCGTCCCTCCGGTCCAGCCCGCCCCTGAACTCGTCGGCGTACACGTGGGCGTAGATCTCGTCACGATCCGGAACCGGACTGGCCTCGGCATACTCCGCCGCTCGCTCCACCTCGGCGATCACCTCGGCATCCATGGCCTTGTATTCCTCGTCGGTCAGCAGGCCGGCTTGCTCCATCCGTTCGGCGAGACTGTTGATCGCGTCGTTCTTGCGCTCCGCCTGCACTTCTTCGCGCGATCGATACGTGCCGTGCGCCGGGTCGGACATCGAGTGGCCCAGGTAGCGATACGTCCGCGCCTCGATGAACGTGGGCCGCGAGGTTTCGCGGGCTCGTTCCACCGCCCGAGTCGTGGCGTCGTGCACCGCCAATACGTCCATCCCGTCGACCTGCTCGGCCTTTTTGCCCTGGTAGGCGCAGGCCCGCGTGAACAGGTCGTCCACCGCGGCCACCCGGTCGATATCGGTGCCCATGCCGTAGGAATTGTTCTCCACCACATACACGACCGGCAGTTCCCACTTGGCCACCATGTTGAAGGCCTCGTGGAAGGGACCGCCATTCACCACCGAATCGCCGAAAAAGCACAGGACGACCTGGTCTCCACCACGATACTTGATGGCGTAGCCCACTCCGGCAGCCAGCGGCAGGTGCGTCCCCACGATCCCGTGTCCGCCCATGAAGTTCACGTCGCGGTCGAAGATGTGCATCGAGCCGCCGGCACCGCGTGAAGCACCGCCGATCCGCCCGTACAACTCGGCCATGACCGCATCCGCACTCACGCCCCGCACCAGCGCCTGGGCGTGATCCCGGTACGCCGTGAACACGTAGTCGTCCTCGCGCAGAGCGGCGATGGCACCTACGGCCACTGCCTCCTGCCCAATGTACAGGTGACAGAAGCCGCCGATCTTGCCCGTCTGATAGGCCTCTGCGGTCTTCTCCTCGAAACGCCGCGACAGCACCATCCAGCGCAGCATCTGCAACAGCTTCTCTCGAGGGATACCCTGAAGGTCCCCCTGCATGATCTCGTCTTCCGTCTTCGCCAACTCGCTACTCCTTATGGACGTCCGGCCACCGACGCGGGCGCGTCAGGCGATACCGGCTCTCGCCCTCAGTTCTTCGACCTGCTCCCTCGCGTGGTAGCTGCTCCGCACCAGCGGCCCGCTTTCCACGTGCAGGAAGCCCATTTCCTCTCCCAGGCTCTTCCAGGCGGCGAACTCCTCGGGCGACACGTACCGATCGATCGGCAGGTGACGTTCGGAGGGTCGCAGGTACTGTCCGATCGTGAGAATCTGCACGCCGGCCGCGAGGGCGTCGCCCATGAACTCCCGGACGTCATCGCCGTTCTCTCCCAGCCCGAGCATGATACCCGTCTTGATGAGAACGTCCTCGTCGAGGCCGCGGGCGGTACGGAGCACGTCCAGCGAGCGCTCGTAGCGTCCGCCCGGCCGGGCCGTCTTATGCAGCCGCCGGGTCGTCTCCATGTTGTGATTGAAGATCTCCGGCTTGGCCGCCATCACCCGTGCGATCGAGTCCGGCATGCCCTGGAAATCGGGCGTGAGAACCTCGATCGAGCAGTCCGGCAACCGACCCCGGATCTCCTCGATGACCCACGCGAAGATGCGCGCCCCGCCGTCCGGAAGATCGTCCCGGTCCACGGACGTGATCACGACGTGCCTGAGCCGCAGCTGCTCGATCATTTCCGCGACACGCCTCGGCTCGTCTTCATCGAGGTCGTCCGGCCGCCCGTGGGCGATCGCGCAATACGGGCAGTTCCGGGTGCACTGGTCTCCCATGATCAGGAAGGTGGCCGTCCCCGAGTCCCAGCACTCGCCGATGTTCGGGCAGTGGGCTTCCTCGCAGACCGAATTCAGGCCCAGGGTCTTCATCATCTGTTTGAGGTCGCGGTAGCGATCCCCCCCGGGGGCACGCACGCGCAGCCAGCGAGGCTTCTTTTCAGGCCAATGCGCGGCGGACGGGCTCGACGAACCGCACCCGCCTCCGGGTGACTGCTCCTCGATTCCGGGCGCACCGCCGTCCGGCTGTATGACGTTCAGTCTTCGCATAGTCTCTTCGTCTGATCGGGTGTCCCGAGCCGCTCGTCAGCGACTCTTCGTCACCCATTCCGAAGCCGGCGGAAACTACCCGCTCGCGTCGGGCAAGTCCACTTCTCGATGGCTTTTCGGTCGGCGTTGCCGCCGGAAGGTGCGTCGCTTATTCTGCTTTGCCACAGCCGGAGACAATGGTACGGACGGAGACTCCAAAGGATCCGTTCGCCGTCGACTGCCAGCGAACCTGCAGAGGAGCCATGACCTACATCATCGCTCAGCCGTGTCTCGAGGTGAAGGACGCTTCATGCGTGGATGTGTGTCCGGTGGACTGCATCTACGAGGGTGAAGACCAGTACTACATTCACCCCGAGGAGTGCATCGACTGTGGGGCGTGCGTCCCTGAGTGTCCAGTCGAGGCCATTTTCCCGGACGATGAAGTGCCCGAGCAGTGGACGGAGTTCATCGAAAAGAACTACGTGCATTTCGAGGTGCCGCTTCCCTGACGGGAACACGAGGTCCCCTGCCCGGGTTCAGCCGGGACGGGGCGATGCGACCAAAAGAGACGCCCGTGCTCAACGGGCGTCTCTTTTGTTGTTGACGCACCCCGGTCTGTTTTCTATACTCGCGCGGCTCACACCGACGACCATCGGTGTGTGCTGACCGAGGCCCAGCACCATACATGCATGATTCAGAAGGAGATGCACGCACATGATCAGGCGCAGCATCCTGGCACTGCTGTTTGCAGCTACCCTGCCTTCAGCCCTGTCGGCGCAGCAGATGACGGTGGCCATGGTCCAGGACATGGACCTGGCCGCTCCGCAGGTTCCCGCCGGGGGTGACATCGTCCGGGTCGAGAATCGCTCGGACGAGCGGTTTGTCGATTTCGTGATCGGGCCCCTCGACCTGCCGGCTGAAATGGGACATCTGAGACCTCCCGTCCAGGTCGCCGAGATACCGGTGGACGGTTGGCTGCAGGGCTTCTCGGTCACGATGGAGGATGGAGCCGGGAGAGAACTCCCCATGGACCTCCTTCACCACGTGAACTTCATCGATCCGGACAAGCGCGATGTATTCTCGCCCATCGCCCGGCGTGTCATCGCAGCGGGCCGCGAGACCAGCGAGAAGAAGCTGCCCGCGCTGCTCGGGTACCCGATCGAGGCCGGGGACCGGATGATCATCTCGTCGATGTTCGCGAATCCGATTGGGACGGACTTCGCCGAAGCCTACCTGCGGGTGAGGATCTTCTACAGCCTCGAGGAAGACGGTTTCATGCAGCCGCGGGACGTATACCCGTTCTACCTGGATGTCATGGGTCCGGTTGGCGCCAAGGATTTCGCGGTTCCACCCGGAAAGACTGTGCACGCCTATGAGGCCAGCCCCGTAATCGAGGGCCGTATCCTGGGCATCGGCGGACATCTGCACGACTACGCGACCGTCCTGCGGCTCGAAGACGTGACGGAGGGCAAGGTCCTGTGGGAAGCGGAACCCGAGTACAACAGCGAGGGCCGGCTGACGGGCGTTTCCGAGAGCCTTCTGTTGATGAGCGGCGGCGTCAAGGTCACCCCGGATCACACCTACCGGATCTACGTGGAGTACGAGAACCCGATGGCGTATCCCACTCCCGACGGCGGAATGGGAGAGATCGGAGGCGTGATCTGGGCTTCAAAGGATGTCGAGTGGCCGGAGTTGCAGCGTGACGACCCCGTGTACGTGGCGGACCTGATCAATACGCTCGAAGCGCCCGAGAGGGCCGGAGGACACGGGCAGCACGGCGATCACGGCGGAATGGAAATGGACGCCATGGACCACAGCCAGATGGACCACGGAACCATGTCCTCCGGTGGCGAGGCTTCCGAGGCGGCTCACGAGCACGGAGCCGCCGAGGAGCACGACGGCCGCTAGCTACGGATTCACGATGGTCGACCGTCTCCGCGGCGCGTCGATCCAGTGGGTGTCCCTGGCCTCCGGCCGGTACAGCGGAGTAACCGCCGGGAGACTCTCTATCCCGGTGCTACGGTCGTCGACGCGTACTGCCAGCAGGTAGGCCCCCGGCGGAGATGAGCCGAGTTCGACCTGCAGGTAGTGACGTCCGATACCGAGACCCTCCCGATCCACAGCCGCGATCGATGAAAACCTGAGCCTGAAGACCAGGTTGTCGGGCGCCAGGTCAAATGCCATGTCCGCGGCTGCCTCGGGGACCACCCGCACGTCGACGTCGTATGTCGACCCTGGCCGGATGCCGTACACCTCGAAGTACGTGTGAGCCGTCCCGTCCGACGATACGACGTGCGTGGGACCGACGCGCAGGAACGAGGCGCCGTCTCTCGACCAGGTACCACCGGAATCCGCCGCCACGGCGATGTCGCTGATGGAGGGGACGCCGAACTGGCGAGCCGATACGATCACGGTGTCGAGTATCCAGTTGCCGAGCCTCCCGCGCTCACTCCCCTGGTCACGCAGGACCAGCGTGTACGGGTACGTCTCGGGCTCCAGGGTCACCTGGAATCGGACGGGAATGCCGTCGTCGCTCGCCAGGGGGTCTTCCAGAACCGGCTGGCTCAGGGTACTCAACGTTCGCATCCCCCCGGGCGCGAGGAAGGCCAGCCGCGCCCCGAGGTCGTAGCCAACCAGCCCATCGGCATCGGTCACCGGGTCGACGGCCGCGCGGGCCGTCAGGTCGCCCACTCGCGTGGAGGCCAGGAACCAGACTTCCGACCGATCGGTACCGGGCTCACGAAAGCGAAGCGTCTCGTAGGCAAACTCGATTCCGGCGGTAAGGTCGGGCGCGTCGGGTATTCCAGAGACTGCATACCGTGCGTCTGCCTCGTTGATCTCCTTCTCCCAGGCCAGGAACCCGTGGAACCCGGGGTTGAAGCGATCCCCTGCGGCCCGCATGCGCGAGTCCATCTGCCGGAAGTGGTAGTCCTGGTAGAGGTAATCCAGCACTCGCCGAGACTGGTACAGATAGGCCAGGCTGCCCCCGCCCACCCCCATCAATTCGCTGGGCATGGTGAAGCCGCTGGCGTGGGCCAGGTTCTCCAGCAGCCGGTAGTCCGCCAGCGCGTGCAGGCCCGTCTTCGATATCGGCGCGAAGTGAAACACCCTCGGACCCTCGGGACGGAAGTAGGCCCACGTCTCGTTCAGGTCCATGAAGGGCTCGACCGTCACCAGTGGCACGCCCATGCGCAGCTGAATCAGGCCCCGGTCGTCCACCTCCAGGCTGTCGGCGCGCCCGATCCGGTCCGTCAGGTCGTGTGTCAGGCGGGGCACTCTCAGGTAGTAGAGCCCCCGAACTTCGTGCAGGCGGGCGTAGTGGACCTGCAGGCGTTCCTCAGGGCTGACCGCCATCCGAAAGGCCCGCTCCTCCACTAAATGACGGACCCAGCTGCAGGTCTCCGGTCCGGAGCCCAGGCTCTCCCACTCGGACTGCTCGTCCGGCGTGGACAGGCCGCGAAGGTCCTCCCAGAGAGCTCGCCTGGTTGCCTCGTTCATTCCTTCGCACGCGGCCCAGAAGGCTTCCCCTCCCTCGGCCCGTCGATCTTCGAACGTCCCCGGAATGCCGGGACCCGACGGTGGTGCCTGCAGAAGGATGCGGGCTCGCTCCAGGGTCACCCGTGGCCGCGCCGCCCCGTCCGGAGACCTCTCCGCCGGAAGAGCCTCGAGTGCGGACCGGTACTGACGGGCGCGTCGCCACATGGTCGCGACGGCGATGGAGTCTGACACGGTCGTTGGGCCGCCGAATTCGGTCCATTTCAGGAGGACTCGTCGGACGTCGGCCACGTCGGGATGGTCACGATACACGGAGAGGGACGATCGGGCGTGCCGGGGGACGGTGTCCGTAGTGGTCGTCACGGCGCTGTCGAAGGCTTCGCCCTGGGCCGGGATCCAGATTCCGGCCAGGAGCGCGCAGACCCCGAAGACCGGGGAGAGCCGAATCCACCGCCTGGAATCCCGATTGCCAAGACTCATGATCGCTCCGCTACATCTCTCCCACACCCCAACGGTCGTCCAGCGCCTGGAGCAGCGCCTCGGGGTCTCGTCCTTCCTCGACGATCGGGGCAAGGACCTCGTCCGCCTCCGCACGGCGGCCGGACTCCCTCAGCAGCGAGCCCAATAGCAGGCGCGCCGCCAGGTACGAGGGCCTGAGTTCGAGCGCATGCCTGGCCGATTGCTCGGCCGCCTCCACCTGACCGGTGAGCTTCAGCGCCACGGCCTCACCATAGCGGGCCGGAACCCATGCCGGGTCCTCCGCCAGCGCCGCACGGAATCGCTCCAGCGCCGCCTCCGGTTTCCCCTGCAACAGGTCGCACACCCCGAGGTTGGCCCGGCCGGCTACCACGTAGGGATACGAGCGGCCCAGATTGAAGTACGGCTGGACGCGCCGGAAGTTCGGCTCACGGGCCACCTGGAACAGGAATGCCTCGAACTCGGAACGGGCCTCGCCGGCGTCTCCGCGCTTCAGCTGCCGAAGTCCGCGGCGGAACCGACGCGTCTTCCAGTGCCACCACCGGCCCGGCAGAAAGAGGGCCACGAGGAACAACAGCATCACCCAGCCGGGCGGTCGGAACAGCAGAAGGACCAGAAGCAGTCCAAGGGTGGCGATCAGGGCTGGAGCAACCACTGCTGCGCGTATGCCTCCACCACGAGTATCATTGGGGATGATCCGGTTTCACTACCATACAGCGCCGCGCGATATTCCGCGCCTCAGTGTGAGCAAGGGAGATACCCTCGTACACGCGTACAGTGATACGTCGGTCGAGGAGCTGATCGAGTGGGGGCGCTCTCATGGCCTCAAGGCGGAGTGGATCGATCGCCGAAACGCCCTGCCCCACTACGACCTGTTCGGAGAGGGCGTGAGCCTGGCCGGTGAAGGGGTGACCCGCGCCGAACTGGTCGCGGACCTCCGGATGTGGCGAGCCAGGAGGTCGGAATGACCGCGGCCCTGGTGACGATCGTCCTCGTGGGGCTCCTGGTCCAGCTGGGATTCGCCCATCGGAGGACCGTTCGGTCTTTGCGGCTGAGAGACGAAGGGCGACCCGCCCCCCTTGCCTCGTATCCGCCCGTGACGGTGATCCGGCCCGTAAAGGGTGTCGATGTCGAACAGGAGGCGAATTTCAGGGCTGCCCTCGATACCGGCTACCCGGGTGTCGTCGAGACCATCTTCATCCTCGAGGACGAAGAGGATCCGGCGTACCCGCTCGTTGTCCGGGCCATCGACACGCATGTAGCCGCCGGCGCTCATGGGTCGGCCCGGATCGTCCTCGCGGGGAAGCCGCCGGCCGGTCGCACGGGGAAGATCAACAACATGATCGTGGGCGAGGCCCAGGCGCGGGGAGACATCATCGTCTTCGGCGATTCGGACACCCGGCCCGACACGGCGGTGCTGACCAACCTCGTCGAACACCTCGTGGCAGACGATTCGGCCGGAGCCGCCTTTGCCCCGGTAGTGAATCCCTGCCGTCCGAGGTCGGCCGGTGACGTCGGCTACGCGATCATCCTCAATGCGTACCTGGTCGGGGGAATGGAGACGGCGCTCGGTCACGGACGCACCCTGCCCTTCCTCATGGGCCAGACGATGGCATTCAAGCGATCGGCGCTGCAGGCGATCGGCGGGGTGAAGTGCGCCGAGGGACAACTGGTGGACGACATGTTCCTTGGCGCGCGCATCGTCGAGGCGGGGTACTCGAACGTGATGGGGACCCACCCCCTCCAGGTGATCAACCACGGCCTCGGCTTCAAGGG
>JBDHBK010000035.1:0-10930 GCA_039592635.1 Gemmatimonadota bacterium | reverse complement strand
CAGGCAGCACGAGATGGCGCCGGAGTAGACGGCAGCAGCTGAGAGACTTCGGAAAGCTGGATTCAGTCGCCGGTCACATCGACGGTCTCGCCCCGCAGCTCGGCGATGTGTTGCAGGACCTCTCTCACCTTCACCATCAGCTCAGGATCGGCATCCTTCCACAGCTCGGCGAAGGCTTCGTAGTGCCAGATGGCCTGCTCGATGTCTCCGAGTTCTTCGTAGATCTCGGCTCGCCGATAATGAGAGGGGGCCAGCAGTATCAAGTTGAAGAACGAGCCGATCCCGTGGCTCCCATACTCGTACCAGCGCAGAGCCTCTTCGTGCATGCCGAGCTGCTGCAGGGCCAGAGCACGCGTGTACCCTGCCCTGCCGGCGCCGATGATGGGTGCCAGGAAGACCTCGTTGTAGTTCATGTGCCACTTAGCGGAATCGAGCAACTCGATCGCCTGCCGGGGCCGTCCCTGGCGGAGCAGAACGTCGGCCCGCACCCCCTGCGCGAAATCGTACGGCAGAGATGGATAATACGGAGTGGGCTCCAGGGACTCGACTTCGTCGGCGTAGGACGTCGCCGCGTCGAAGTCTCCCGCTGCGGACGCCAGGAGTCCCAGCACGTACGGACGGATGAGATGCTCGTTCTGCATGTGCGTAATTGGCCGCCCAAGCGTGAAGAACTCAGGGGCTTCCCACTGCTGCAACACTGACTGTTCAGGCATCGTCCAGGATCGAACCCGTTCCGCGAGACCGGCCGTGTCCGATGGGTTTCCCCCCGGCAGGGGCAGGGAAGCGAGGAGCGCCATGTCGGGAGGAGCGAAGCTCGATGGCAGCGAGTCCACGCGCTCAAACGCAGCGCGCGACGATCGGAGACGCCCTCGGCCGAATTCGTGGGCAGCGTGGTAGTCTCCGAGTGATACGCGCAGGTTCACGAAGCCGTCGGACCGCTTGAACAACCCTGCCAGGTAGGTCGAATCTGTCCAGGGTCTGAGGTCCTCAGCGAGGAACTCGAGGTCGGGCACCGCGCCGTGGGTCGTCCCCACCAGGTAAAGCTCAGAGTAGTTTCCAACCTCCAATGGCCGCGCCTTAACATCGTCGACTGCGGCTCTGAACAGGGCGCTGTCTCCAGTTCGCTGCCCACGGATCAACTGGATGCCGACCGAGAAGACACGGTTGTCCGGAAACTGGTCGTCGAGCGCCTCCATCGCCTCGTAATCACCGTCCTGCGCGAGAGCCCACATCAGGTAGATCATGGCGCTTGAGTTCGCTGGCTGCACCTCAAGCACCCTGCGAAAGGACTCGATTGCCTGCGTCATCGGGCGGGCGTGCTTCCAGGCATAGCCGAAGCTCAGCAGGCCGAGCTCGTAATTCACCAGGGGGTCGTAGGGGTCCTCTTCAAGAAGCTGGTGCAACGCTACTTCGGCCTCGTCGAAGACGCCCCACGCGAGGTGGTTGAAGGCACTCAGGACCTTCCTCGTCTTTTCCGGCAGGCGATCGGCATACGCGTTCGCTTTGTCTAGGGCCGGTTTGAGCCTGGGCGGCATGTTGGCCCAATCCCAGAGAATAGCTAGCCGGAACCAGGCCATCGCGAGAGTGCTGTCGGCAGCAACAGCCCGCGCGAAAGCGTTCCTCGCCTCGCGCTGCTTCCATGCATCAAAGTAGATTTCTCCGTCCAGGAAGGCCGCGAACGCCTCTGGCGAATCAGTCGTCAGATCGGCGAGGAGCGCGCCCTGCTCGCCTTCGGTGATCGGGGCCAGCCACAGTGCCCGCAGGAGGTCGAACAAGAGCGACCCGGGATCGTCGCGAGTCCCAGTTACGGTGACCGCAGGGATCGCGCGCTCGCCAGTCATGTCCGCCATCTCGGCCAGCACCTGGATGGAGTCGCCGCGCGCCGCCGTCACGCGACCGGTCACGATGAGCGCCGTGCTAAGTTCCTGCGCCACGTTGAAGCTGCAGATCCTGGTCACCCCGCTCGGGCACAGCTGGCCTACCACATCCCGGACCTCAGCGTGTGGCCTGGGCTGGTAGCGATCGGTTGACCCGAACAGCAGACTCATTGCCTTGGCGACCGAGTCGCCTTCCAGAGCCCCCTCGATCTCACCCCGCTCCTCGAACGGCAGAAACGCGATACCGGCGTCGGCGAGGCCGACGGGCTCGTCCAACGGTGAACGACTCTGCCAGTACGCGAAGCCTGCGATCGCCAGTACCGCTGCTGCCGTCACCCCGACCACAAGCCGCTTCCGTACACCGGCACCCACTCGCAGCGGCCTCCGCATCCCCATACCTCCGGCCTTCAGCGCCTTCGCAAAATCCCCCGCCGTCGCGAACCGGTCCGCCGGCGAGATGGCCATGGCCTTCGCGAGGAGGTTCTCCAGTTCCCGGCTCACCGTTCGGCGGCGGACCCGCAGCGAAGGCGTATCCTCAGATACCTTCCGCGCGATAATGGCGTGCGGCGTCGGCCCGTCATATGGGGCTTCACCGGCGAGCATCTCCCACAGAACGCAGCCGAGGCCGTAGATATCGCTCCGACCGTCGACCTCCTTCCCCGCCGCCTGCTCCGGACTCATGTACTTCGGCGTCCCGACCGCGAGGCCCGTGACCGTCCCCGGCCCTCCCGCGACATCCAGGGCGCGCGCCACTCCGAAATCCGCGATCAGGGCGTGCCCACGGTACAACAGGATGTTGCTGGGCTTGATGTCACGGTGGACCACGCCCTTCTCGTGTGCGTAGTCCAGGCCGTCGGCCACCTCAGCCGCCAGTTGCAGGGCCTCCTCGATCGGAAGCTCCCCTTCGGCGTCCAGTCGCTCCCGTAGCGAGCCACCTTCCAGGTACGGCATGACGAAGTAGGGGAGTCCGTCTGCCTCGCCGGAATCGATGAGCGTGAGGATGTGGGGGTGTTCGAGGCGGGCGGCGATCTGGACCTCTCGAAGGAAGCGCTCTGTCCCCAGGGTGGCGGCGATCTGCGGGTGCAGGACCTTGAGGGCCACCTGTCGGTCGTGCTTCACGTCCCGGGCGAGGAACACCGTGGCCATTCCGCCGCGCCCGACTTCAGACTCGACCTCGTAGCTGTCGGACAGGGCTGACTTCAGCTTCGCGAGCAGGTCAGGCACGTAGCACTGGCTCCCGTGGAGTGCGAAGATCACTGAGTGGGGCTGTGCTCCACGATAAACAAACTTCGTGAAAGTGCACAGGTGAACCTGGAAACAGTCGTTCTCGAGTTCCCGGAGGCATTATTGACGAGGCTCCCCACCAGGTCGCGGATCCAGGAGTGGAAAGGACAGGCCGCATGAGAAAGATCGGAGTTCAACTGCTGGTGCTCCTGGCGGTGTGTGGCGCTCCGGCCCAGGCACAGGAGACCACGACCGTACTCGTCGTTCGCCACGCCGAGAAGGAGTGGGAAGACGGCGATCCACCCCTCAGCGAGGTTGGCTGGCAGCGAGCCGAAGCGTTGCTCCGGGTCGCCAAGGAGTCAGGAGTGTCCGTGCTGTTCGGTACCGAGTACGTGCGGACGACTCAGACCCTCGAACCGATCGCCGGGCAGCTCGGCCTGGAGATCCTGACGCACGAAGCCGGCGACTCTGAGGGACTGGCCAGGCGGATCCTGTCAGAACACGCAGGCGAGGTCGTCCTGGTGTCCGGCCACTCCAATACGGTGCCCGAGATCGTAGCGGCCCTCGGAGCCCCCGAGCCCGACCCGATCGATGACGCCGAGTACGACAACCTGTATATCGTGTCGGTCAGCGGGGGGGGTGAAGCGACCGTCCTCCACCTTCATTTCGGCCTTCCCGGGGTCGCGCCATGAAGATCGACGAGTTTATGACCCCCTCGGTTCGTAGATCGGCACCGCTCCCGTGTTGAATTCCTCGCCATCTTGCGCGGAGGTGAAATTCATCTCGCACAGGCGCTTGAATCTGTTGAGCACGTTTGTCGTAACCCGGTTGTGAATCGCCTCCCAGGTCCGCCGGACCGGGCGAATATGCGACAAAAACCGCCTTCCGTGCGGATTGAAACCGACCGCGAAGAACAACTGAGTTGGCTCGGCCTCATCTCTCGCGGCTATCGGGGACCTGACGAAGACGGAGAAGAACCCGATCGGATACCCCCCTCTGCAGTCCCACAGCAGGTATCGCGCATTGTCGAGATCTGAACCTCCGGGGACATCGCGAACCGTCCTCGCGTGCATCTGGAAGAGCGTCCCGAGGCGGCCTCCGGAGACTGACCCCAACCAGCGACCGATGGATCTTCCGAACAGGACCACACGCAGGCTGCCGGGTCTATCCTCCATGTCCTCGAGGGTCGCGACATGGTTGGGCCAGTACGGAGAATCCCCTTCCCACCTGACAAGCTCTTCGAACACATATCGGACGGGCGCGTCAATGCCGATTCGGTGGACGTTCAGGACGGAATACTGTGACACATCGATCCCCACGCGCTGGGCTATGCGCTGGGTGTAGTCCTCCCGGACAACACCCGTCTCGAAGTCCACAAGCGTGGTGATAGCGGGACGGCGGATGAAGTAGTGCCTGACGTCCGATATCAGACTTCGAGTCGGTTCGGGCGCGGCGTTGGGTCCGGTCACAGAGTTTCTGATTTCATTCGGGAATCAGCCTGACGCCGGGGGGGTGCCCCGCAGAGGCAGCAATGTGGTCAGGACGAGGCTTCCGGGCAACGAGTGGTCCGGGGCGGGATTGGACAGCGACCGGCCGTTTGTCCATCGTGTGGCGCGCGCCCGACTTGAATCGAAACGGATGAATGGACACCACGACACTCTACGCCTTGATCGGCTACCTGGGTTCGGCCTTCGTCGTGACGTCGCTCGCGATGCGGTCGATCCTGAAGCTCCGCCTGATCGGCCTCGCCGGGGCGATCACATTCGTGACGTACGGCTACCTGATCGACGCGTGGCCCATCGTGTGGACCAACGTCGTCATCCTCCTCATCCATCTCCACTTCCTGCGGGAGATCCGGAAAGCGGACGAGTACTTCAAGGTTCTCGAAGTACGCAGGGAGTCGCACTACCTCCGCTACTTCCTGGATCACTTCGCCGACGACATCGAGAATGCATGGCCGGGTTTCGAATATCACCCGGAGGAAGACATCCTTACCCTGTTCATCCTTCGTGACCTGGTTCCGGCCGGCCTTTTCGTAGCGAAGGTCCTCGACTCCAATACGCTCGAGCTCGAACTGGACTATGCGATTCCCGGCTATCGGGACTTCAAGATCGGGCGCTACCTGTATTCGAGGGACACTCTGCGGGACCGGGGGTTCTCGACGATCGTGGCCGAAACGAGAGGTGACCGGGCGGCCGACTATCTCTCGAAGATGGGCTTCTCCCGGAAGTCGGGAGATGAGGCCTGGGCTCGAAAGCTGGGTTAGCGTCCGGTTCGACCGATCGCCCCCTGAACGAACTCCGCGAACGATGTCGAGGGCCTGCCCAATAGTGACTCCAGATCCGTCGCACTCCCGGTGAAACCGTTTCGATCGTACCACAGGAACATCTTGAGCAGCGAGTCGATCGCGTAGTCCCCGAGACCCGACGATCTGACCTTCCTCTCCCAGTCCGCTCGATCGATGGCGGTAGCTTCCACCGGCCGCTCCAGCACGATTCCCAGCTCGCGAGCCATTCGACGGTGAGAGATCGGCTCCGGACCGCATAGCTCGTACGTGCAGCTTTCGTGTCCCGGCTTCAGGAGCACGGTGGCCGCAGCAGCAGCAACGTCCCGCAGATCCACGACGCTGATCTTCGCCTCCACACCGTAGGGAACCTCGAGCCTGCCGCACTCCTTCGCTGCCCGGATCTGCGCGGACACGTTCTGCATGTAAGCGCATGGCTGCAGAATCGTGAAGGCGAGGCCGGACTCCTTTAGCTTCTGCTCCACCCGGTATTTGAGCCAGTGATGTGGCATGGCTTCTACCTCCGGATACAGCACCGAATGGAACACGAATCGGTCCACCCCCGCTGCTATCGAGACCGCGATAGCCAGATCTCCGATCTCCGCCTCTGCGGGGTGAACGTTCGGACAGATGTGGTAGACGGCTCGCACGCCCTCCATCGCTCGCGAAACGTCAGCAGCCCTCAGCAGATCACCCACCCAAGCCTCACGCGCGCCCACGGCGAGGAGCGGTTCGACCTGCTCCAGAGTGCGAACCAGCGCCCGAACCTCCGTGTCCGCGTCGGTCAGCCGCCGGATCACCTCCCTGCCCGTCTTTCCCGCCGCGCCGGTAACCAGGATCATTGAATTTCAGGGCCTTTTCCGTTGGTCGGTCGGACAAGTCGCTGCTGTTGCCAGCGGTAAGTATAGCCCTTTTTCGTGCGGGATCCGTTAAAAGGAGTATACTGAAAGGCAGAGACGTTTCTGGTGGTGCTCACTGGTCCCTCCTTCCGGTCCCCACCGTTGCAGAGGTAGATGTCCGTGCGCCCGGCCCGGTACACATCGGGATGATCGCGGACCGGCTGACCGATCGGTTAGCCAACCACACCTCTGCGGTTCCCACACAAGTTCATTCTTTCACAATCGAGTCCACCCCCGCTCGACTGTCTACGTCGTGTGTGCCCGTCTCGGCCGACGTGGCCAAAGGAGGGAACGTCTCATGATCGAAGCATCGCTGCTGGTCCTGCTCAGCATCGTAACGATCCTGACCGTGTGGATCGTATTCGGTGTCCTGGCCTGCGTGCTCGCCTGCGCCCTCAGCTGCGGCACCCGGGGAATATGCCGCAAGTTGAACCGGACCTGGGCTCACCGTCACGGTTGAACCGAAGCGTAGCGGCCGGTCTTCTTTGTACGAATCAGGGGGCGCCTGTACTATGTGCCCCCATGATATCCGTCTCCGGTCTCGCCAAGTCGTACGGCGCCCAGCCGCTGTTCACGGACGTGTACCTCGAGCTCAACCGGGGTGAGCGATACGGGCTCGTGGGAGCCAACGGCTCGGGCAAGACCACACTCCTCAACATCATCAGCGGCCACGAGGAACCCTCGGCCGGATCCGTGTCCGTGCCGAAGAACGTGAAGCTGGGGGTCCTGCGACAGGATCAGTTCATCTACGAGAACGAGGAGATCCTCGGGGTCACGCTGCAGGGAAACCCGGACCTGTGGCAGGCCATGGTGGCGAAGGAGGAGCTCCTCGCCGAAACCCACGGCGAGTTTGATGCCGAGCGGTTCTCGGAGCTCGAGGAGATCATTCAGCACCATGACGGATATGCGGCGGAAGCGAGGGCCGCGGAGATCCTCGAGGGTCTCGGCTTTCCCACCAGTGTTCACCGGCAGCCGATGTCTACTCTCTCCGGGGGATTCAAGCTGAGGGTCCTCCTGGCCCAGGCCCTGGCCGGCTCACCCGATGCCCTGCTGCTCGACGAGCCCACGAACCACCTGGACATCTTGTCGATCCGCTGGCTCGAGAAGTTCATCCGGGAATTCACCGGACCGGTCGTCGTCATTTCTCACGACCACCGATTCCTGGACAACGTCTCGACCCAGACGCTGGACGTCGACTACCAGACCGTCCTGCAGTACCCGGGCACGTACAGCGATTTCCTGGTGTCGAAGCAGGAGGAGCGCGAGCGACGAGAAAAGAGCATAGCGAGCCGTGAGCGGGAGATCGCCCACCACCAGAAGTTCGTCGATCGCTTTCGGGCCAAGGCCAGCAAGGCCCGCCAGGCCCAGAGCAAACTGCGGCTCATCGAGAAGAAGGCGGAGGGCCTCGAGGAACTTCCGACAAGCTCACGTCGCTATCCCAACTTCCGGTTCGAGGAGAAGCGTCACAGCGGCCGCGAGGTCCTGACGGTGAAGGACATTCGGAAGGCGTACGGTGACAACGAGGTGCTGCACGGTGTGGACCTGACCGTGGCCCGGGGAGACCGGCTGGCCATCATGGGGCCGAACGGGATCGGGAAGTCTACCCTGCTCAAGATCGTCATGGGCGAGGTGGAGCCTGATGCGGGCAGCGTAAAATGGGGATACGAGACGCACCCCAGCTACTTCGCGCAGGACCACCAGGAGCAGTTCGAGAACCCTGACCACACCGCCGAGGCGTGGATCACGGGCTTCTGCCCGGGGAAGACCTACGGCTTCGTGCGCGGCGAAATGGGCCGCGTGCTGTTCTCCGGCGACGATGGGAAGAAGAAGCTGGCCGCTCTATCGGGTGGAGAAGCCGCCCGGCTCGTCTTCTGCAAGATCGCGATCGAGCAGCCCAACGTTCTGGTGCTGGACGAGCCCACGAACCATCTGGACCTCGAATCGATCGAAGCGCTCGTCGAAGCGCTCAGGGACTTCGAGGGCACGCTGATCCTCGTATCGCACGATCGCTGGTTCGTCTCACGTCTCGCGGATCGGATCGTCGAGATCACGGCAGAGGGAATACGAGACTACCACGGCACGTACGAGGACTACGTGCATTTCTGCGGTGACGATCACCTCGACGTGGATACGGTCGTCTTGAAGGCGCGCACGAAGAAGAAGGTCGAGAAGACAGAGCGTCGGAAGAAGGGGGCTGCCGGCGGAAGGGCCGATGTGGAGGCTCGGCGGGCCGCCGAGCGGCGACTCGAGGAAATCACGGGCAAGATCGAAGCCCTGGAAAGCCAGGTGGGCGATATCGACGCCAGGTTCTCGGACCCGACCTTCTACGAGACCACCGATCGGAACGACGTGCGAGAGCTCGAAGAAGAGCGCACCCGGCTTCAGTCCGATATCGAGAGCCTGATGGACGAGTGGCAGCGGGTCGAAGAGGAGCTGGGTTAGCCCGCCTTCGACCCGCAGACACTACCCGTCGCCACCCTACTCCTTCAGGACGCCCACCCGCACTGCGGACGGCCGGGTCGCATCGTGGTAGATCCGATGCGTCGCCTTCTGGAAGTCCTCTTCGTCGGCTTCGTAGATGTTCACGAACGTCTGCGGATTCCGATCCACCAGCGGGAACCACGAGTTCTGCACCTGGATCATGACCCGGTGCCCCGGCTTGAACGTATGCAGGATGGCCGGGATCTCGAACGTTACCTGAGTCACTTCGCCGGGCGTGAACGGTTCGGGGTGCTCGAAGCTGTCCCGGTACCGCCCGCGCAGGATGTCGCCGCGCACCATCATCTGGTACCCGGCCATCGGGACATTCTTGTCGTTCTCCGGATAGTCTTCGAGATCGTCCGGGAACACGTCGATGAGTTTCACCACGTAGTCCGCGTCCGTGCCCGTCGTGCTCACCAGCAGGTCCACCACGACCGGACCGGCGAGCGTGACGGCCTCTTCCAGGGGCTCCGACTCGTAGACCATCACATCCGGCCGGCGGGCCGCGAAGCGCTGGTCGTCCGTCATGTACTCGCGAGTGCGCCTGAGGTGGACGTCCTCGGTGTACGGGACCGGGTTGTCGGGATCGGCCACGTACTCGTCGAAGCTGTCTCCGGCGGGAGGCGGCTCGAAGGCCAGCCCGCCGCCCGGCTGCAGGTACAGGGCGAAGGGCTCGAGCCCCGGCGGCGGCCAGGTCTCGAACTCCCGCCACTCGCCCGAGCCCGAGTCGAAGATGGTCGCTTCGGCGAGCGTCATCTCGCCCTCGTCCTTCAG
Organism: Gemmatimonadota bacterium; assembly: GCA_039592635.1. Taxonomy (GTDB): domain Bacteria; phylum Gemmatimonadota; class Gemmatimonadetes; order Palauibacterales; family Palauibacteraceae; genus Benthicola. The sequence continues at coordinate 1,391 of JBDHBK010000035.1, read as the reverse complement.
GTAGTAGTTGAAGAACTCCATCTCCATCTGCTTGTAGCGCTCGGCCGTGTTGGCACCCCAATGCACGTTCCCGAGGTTCGCACCGTCGTCCCACGCCCACTGTCCGTGGTACCACGGCCCCATCAGGAGCCGGTTGTCAGCGTCCGGGTTCTGCGCCTCGATCGCCCCGTACACGGCGTACGGACCGTACGAATCCTCGGCATCGAAGAGGCCGCCGACCGTCATGACGGCCGGCGTTACGTCGGTCAGGTGCGGCAGCGGGTCTCGTGCCTGCCACCACTCATCGTAGTCCGGGTGATCCATCACCTCCGACCAGAACTTGATGCTGTCCCCGAAGAACTTCGCCTCGACGTTCTTGATCGGGCCGAGCCGGAGGAAGAAGTCGTAGGAGTCCCGGTTCGGCCATTGGAACTGGGCGTTGCCCTGTCGGGTCGGCTCCGGCCGGGGTCGGCCGAAGGACGAGTAGAAGGAGAACGCGTCCATCAGAAAGAACGCGCCGTTGTGATGGAAATCGTCCCCGATGAACCAGTTCGTGACGGGAGCCTGCGGCGACACGGCTTTCAGCGCCGGGTGAGCCCCCGGAAGCGACATCGTGGCGTAGAAGCCAGGATACGATACGCCGAAGATGCCCACCCGCCCGTTGTTGTGCGGGACGTTGTTGACCAGCCAGTCGACGGTGTCATACGTGTCGCTGCTCTCGTCGATGTCCTCGGGCGATTGCTTGTCCGGATCGTGCGGCCGCACGTCCACGAACTCGCCCTCGCTCATGTATTTCCCGCGCACGTCCTGGAACGCCAGGATGTATCCGGCTTCGACGAGGTCGGCGAAGACGCCGACAAAGAAGTTGAATCGATCCTCCCCCGCGGGCTCGGAGTTGTACGGGGTCCGCATCAGCAGAATCGGGTAGGTCTGCGTCGTGTCCTTGGGAACGTAGAACGACGTGAACAGCCGCACGCCGTCGCGCATCGTGATATAGGTCTCGGTCTTGGAGAGACGCTGCATGGACCATTCGATGCTGCCGCGAGGCGCCGCGAGTTCCTCGCGCCCGAAGACAAGGTCGAAGCTCTGCCCGCCCTGGCTGAAAGTCCCGGTGATCCTGGTGAACGCGGGGTCAACGGCTCCTTCGTAACTCACACCGGCCGCGGCGAGCCCCCAGGTGACCACGCCATCGGTCACCGCGAAGTCGACGGGAACTCCCATGGCACCCTGGTCGGGCACGTCCATCGTCGCCGTGTAGCCGTCCTCGGCGGCGCTTACGTGCAGCGTGAAGACGAGGCCGGCCGCCCCGACGTCCATCACGCCGTGCCAGTCGCCGGTCACGTCCTGCGCGAGGGCGACGGTCGGCCACGTGAGAACCAGTGCAAACAGAATCAGAAGGCGGCCGGCGGAGG
>JBDHBK010000034.1:0-11013 GCA_039592635.1 Gemmatimonadota bacterium | reverse complement strand
CAACGGGGTCGGCCAGCGCCTCCTCGACGGTCGCGCCTTCCAGCAGCCGACCTCCCGGGTACTCCCCCCGGTCCATCCAGGCCCGGAGGAAGCGCGCGTAGTCGAACGCACTGCCGAACAGGTCTCCCGCCGGGCTGAACCATGAGGTTCCGTGCGGCCGGGACGGGTTCCACCAGCGCTCCCACGCCGAACCTCCCCAGCTGCGGTACGAGGAAGGCACCCGATTGGCCCAGTCCGCTTCGGGAGAGAACCCGGTATGCGTGTCTGACATTTCGAGCGGAGCGAGGATCCGCTGCTCGATGAACTGCTCGACGGGCAGTCCCGACACCGTGGCCACCACGGCGCCGAGCGCCTCGGAGTTGAGGTTCGAGTAGATGAACCGCTCGCCCGGCGGGTAGGTCGGCCCCTGCTCGCCAACGAGGTTCACGGCATCGACCAGGGTCGGCTGGTCGGCGTAGCCGGCCGGAGCGCCGCCCTGCACGAAGCCGGATCGGTTGGTCAGGAGGTGGCGCACCGTGATGTCCCCAGCCGATCCCCGTCCAAACGAGTCCAGGTACCGGCTGAGCGGCTCGTCCAGCCCAATGAGCCCCTCCTCAGCCAGCATCAGCGTTGCCGTCCCAACCAGGGGCTTGGTCATCGAGGCGAGGCGGAAGATCGAGTTCCGCTCCATGGGTACGAGGTCCGCGTTGTCGGCCCACCCCATGGCCTGGTGGAGCACGATCTGCCCGTCAACGATCACGAGGACCTCGGCTCCCACCAGGTGCCGCGCGACCATCCTGGAGTACAGCCGCTCCTTGAACAGCCATATCGCGTCCGAGGACAGCCCCACGTCCTCGGCACTTTCGGCGTAGGGGAGCGGGGCGCCCTCCAGCGGAGTTCGCGCGGTCCTCGGCGATCCGGGGCGAGACGGGTCGTCGGCGCCGCAGCCGATGGCGAGTGCCGCGAGGCCGATGGTGGTCAGCAGTGCGCTGGCGGGGCTGCCAGGTCCCTTACTCATTCGGAAAGCCCGACCAGTCCGGGAATCCGGCGCATGGCCTCGGCCCACACCTGGCGCGCGCCCCGGGACTGGGTGAAGTAGAGGACCATGGCATCGATCGCGGGGAAGGCCATGGCGAAGGTGCCGTCCGATCCACTGTGTCCGAACGCTGGAAGGAGCGAGCCTGCCCCCGCACCGTCGGAGCGCTCCCAGTGCATTCCGTAGCCCGGTGAGTATCCCCGCGCCAGCGCCTCGCGGACCGTCGCCTCCTCCAGGAGCCGGCCTCCATCGTATTCGCCCAGGTTCATCCACACCGAAAGCCAGCGCGCGTAGTCGAACACGGTGCTGTACAGGCCTCCCGAGGCCCGGAACCACGGCGTCTGCTGGGGCATCGTCGGGTCCCAGTAGCGCTGCAGGGCCCCGTCCGTGCGAGTGCCGTACGTGCTGTTCATGCGAGGCGCCCACGCGCTGTCGGGTGAAAAGTGGGCGTGCGTGTCGCGAAGCCCGAGCGGGTCCAGCAAGCGCTCCTGGATGAACTCCTCGACCGGAGCGCCCGTCACCTCGGCCACGATCGCTCCGAGGGTGGCCGAGTTGTGATCTGAATAGCGGTAGGATTCACCGGGCGGGTTCGGAGGGCCCATCTCGCCCACCAGATCGACGGCCGACCTGAGATCCGGCCGGGCCCAGTAGCCGTCAGGGAACCGGGTCTGTTCGAAACCCGCGCCGTGCGTGAGCAGTTCGCGGATCGTGATCGCACCCGATCGCTCGTTGTCGAACGAGGGAAGGTACTTCGAAGCCGGATCATCCAGGTCCAGCCGGCCCTCCTCGGCGAGAATCAGGATGGCCGCTCCGGTGAACGGCTTCGTCATGGAGCGCATCCGGTAGATCGAGTTGCGCTCCAGCGGGATCCGCCCCTCGCGGTCGCTCCACCCGACGGCCTGGTGCCAGGCAACGCGTCCGTTCACGATCAACAGGAGCTCGCCACCGACGATGCGTCCCTGCTCGACCCACCACGTGACGTCGTTCATGAAAGCTTCGATCACGAAGGGGTCGAGGCCCTCGTCTTCGGCTGTGGAGCAGGGAAATGGCGAAGACGGCACGCACTCGTTCCGGGCCAGCGCATTCGATTGCGCGAAGGCGTCGGGATGGACCAGGAGACTCGAGGCGATGGCAAACGACAGGAGCAGCCGATTCCGCATGCGCATGCTAGGTTCCTCCAGCGTGACGAACTTCCTCCATGCTCAGAATACTCCACAGTCGGCCGGGTGTCTCAGTCGCCGCGGATTCGCCTTCGGAGGCCTGATCGGGAGAGGGTCTGAGAACCGGCAGGACATCGGGCTGCCCTGAGCGATTTCCCACGTTGCCACTTCACACGGAGGGTCTCTGCGGAAGGGGTGCAGCGGCCGCTAATCCATGCCCTCGATCGAGGCCACGACCGTGGATCGCGCCACCCTTAGAATCTCCTCCGCCCTTTCCTCCTCCGTTCCCGACGTATCGCCCGTCTGCTGCCGAGCCAGTCTCGCGGCCCTCGCAGCGATCCACGCCGCCGCCGCGTCCGCCTGTTCGTCCGTAGCCAGTCGGTCGGCCTCGACCTCCGCCTTCACGACGGCTTGCCAGGCCTTCAGGGCGCCGGCGTCGTCGCCCGATGCCCATAGCGCAGCCGACCGCTCCGTCTCCTGCACCGACTCGGGAGCCATCCACAGGATCGCCTCCGAGTCGACCGGCAGGGCTCCTGGAGGTAGAGCGTCCGCCCGGATCACCAGTCGCACGGTGCCGCTGGCCGTATTCTGGGCGTCCGCCGACGCAGGTACGACTGCGGGCGCAAGGACGGCCACGGCGAGGCCCAACAGTCGCCTCCGTACCTCGGGTGTCGCGCCGATCCAACATCCGGGCACGTCCAAACCGATGACGCGGTGATTACCCTTGAACACTGAATTGTAGGGCATACTCGGCCTTTACTGCTCTACCTGTCGACGATCTGACGGCGCCTGTCACACGCGCGGACAGGGGAGGAGGCGCAGGATGTGGACCGGCAGGTTGTCGACCGAATTGTGGCACGGGACGTCTAACCCTTGGGCCGCACGAGCTCCTGGTAGCGCGGATCGTCGTGAAGGGGCTCGAGGTCCATGTCCGAGTGTAGCCCGACACCCATGGCCCGTCCCTGGCTGTAGGCCTCGAGCAGAAGCGAGATTCCCCGCTCGTGGTCTCCCAGCTGCGCTGCGATACATGCCTGCCAGTAGATTCCGCGGCCATGCTCATACGGAGAGCCAATCTGGACCACTCGTGCTGAGCGCCTGAGTGCCTCTTCCCGGTCTCCACGCCGGGCGGCGAGAACGCCGAGGAAGCCGACCACGTCTCTGATATCCGGCCGCTCTTCAGCCATGGCCAGAAACGCGGCCTCCGATTCTTCCCACCTCTCGGCCACGTAGTACGACTTGGCGTGTCCGTTCCGGGCCCCCAACCGTGCAGCTTCTTGCGGGGGAAGGGCGAGATACCAATCGACGGCCCGATTGGCCACGGCCCTGGAGGCCTCCAGGTTGCCGTGCGCCCGGAGTTCGCCTGCAGCCCGCCATATCCCGCCCCCCAGCCATGGGACTCGGAGCCGGGGGAGCCGCAGGCTGGAGTCAATGACGCGTTGCAGCTCGTCGATTCGTCCCAAGGCTGCCAGCGCCCGCATCTCGAGGGCAGCGAGAACGACTTCGTCAGGGTAGCGATCGCGTCCCAGTCGAACCACCTCGAGCTCTTCCTGGTAGGCCCCCAGGAGATGGTGCGCGTTCGCCAGGAACACCCAGTACGAAACCTCGATGCCGTAGTATCCGAAGTCCCCGACCGCCCTGGCGTAGTCGCTGGCACCCTCGAGCGTCTCCACAGTCTCCGCCGGCCGGTTGGCCTGGAACGCCGCGATCGCCCGGTCCATCGGCGTGCTCGTGAGGCGCCGGGCCGCGCGTAGAGCGGCATCCCGGTCTCCCACGAGCCTGGCCTGCAACACGTCGAGCCGCGCACGCGAGAAAGCGTTTAAGCTCTCGCGGTGCAGGGCCGCCAGCCGCGTGAGCGAGTCTGTCGCCAGACCGTCCAGGTTCAACCACGCCGACTCTGCTGCGCGGAGGAGAGCTACCTTGAGCGTGGAATCCAGCTCGAAGGCCCGAAGGAACAACTGCTGTGCCTCGCCGAAATCCGAGTTCCGCGATCGGTCGAAGGCTCGATTGTACGAGTCCTCTCCCTCGACAAAAGCGAGGTACGCCTCGTAGGTCGGAGGTTGTCGGCTCACATCGGTGAAATCATCGATCCGACCGTCCAGGGCCATGGCCAGGGCGCCGGCGACCCGCTGCCGTACCTCCTCGAGCGCGTCGAGAGGATGATCCCGCGCCGCCCGGGCCGGTTCGATGGAAGCCAGGTGCCTTCGCCGGGCCACGTCGAGTACCTGCGCCTCGATCTGCACGGAGTCGCCCACGGCGTAGATGGCGCCCGTGACGGCCACGCCAGCGGCGGCCGTCGTAGCGAGGTCCAGGGCCCGCTCTTCCCGGCCACCCGGCACCCGGCCGATGGCTTCCGCGAGGGAGTCGTCGGCCTGCCCGGTGAGCACGACTACGTCGATAAGGCCGGTCTCTTCCAGGCCCCGGACGATCCAGTCCTCCGTCATGCGTCCCAACGGTTCCAACTCGGGCTCCCCGGTATCATTGACGAACGTCGTGACGAGAACCCTTCCCCGGTCGAGCGGCGGTGGGTCCGGCCTGAACGCCCACAGAGCGAGGAGCCCCAGAACCACGACCGCCCCGGCGGCGGCCCCGAGGCGGAAGGCCCGGGTGCGGACCACCGGCGGGTCCGTCGCGTCGCTGAATTCATCGGCATCCTCGACCGCCCCCGGCGATCCATCCGCAACCGGCTTTGACGAAGCCTCGGCCACGGGCCTGGACGTCGGCACGGACTCCGTACCCGAGCTTGTCTCCCGAAGTCCTTTCACGAGGTCTCGCGTCTCGCGGGACGGTTCAAGGCCGAGCTCCTCGGACAGTCGGGCGGCGAACGCGTCGTATTCGCGCAGGACGCTGGCCCGATCGTCGAGAGTGACGAACGCCTTCAGGCACTCGCGCACGCGGGTCTCGTCCAGGGGGGTCAGGCGGATGCCGCGTCGGGCCCAGTGTGCCGCCGCCGGATCTCCCTCGGCCGCCCCTGTCAGCGCCAGGTCCGTGGCTGCCGCCGCGGCCGACTCCCGCAGTGCCTCCCGGCGGCTCTCCATCCAGCGCTCGAACTCGGGGGCCGCCGGCAGAAAGAAGCCCTCCAGGAACTCGCCGCGGTACAGCTCGACCCCATCCGCCCGGTCACCTCTGGCCAGGGTCGCGTCCAACGCCGCCGCATCACACCAGATCAGGGCGGCATCGAGACCGACCTCGTCGTCCCCGCGGCTCACGATCACGGCTTCGCCCAGGGATCTGCGCAGGTGGTACAGCGACTGTCGAAGGGCGCTTCGGGCGCGGTCCAGGTCCAGGGAGGGCCACAGAAGCCCGATCAGAGTGTCACGTCGGACGAAGGCCCCCGGCTCGACGGCCAGGCGGGACAGCAGGGCCACGAGTTTGGGTCGGGCGAGGATGGAATGAAGCTGATTCCCCTCGGGGCCGGTGAGGAATACGGATCCGAGGACCCGGAATTCGATCGAGGAGCTGCCCGTTCCTGTGACCATAGGAGGTGTCACCCGCCAGGTAACGTCTGGCAAACGCTCGAGAGACGCCGAAACCGCAGCGTGCGCAAGCTTAGGTTTTGCAGCCTTCGCGGGCAATCCGAAGCGGTCGCATGACCGCTACAGAAAGGAAGAGGATGATGAACGGGAAACGACGGATTCTCACGGCGACGGCAGCTCTCGCGCTGGTGGTGGCGGCGATCCCTTCGGGTGGCCATGCCCAGGAGGCCGTGATCGGGATCAAGGGAGGGATCGACAGCTACAACCTGAGCTGGAAGCCGGACAGCATTGCGCCCTCCATTGGGCACCAGACGGGCTTCGTGGGGGGGCTGTTCGGGGGAGTGATGTTCACGAAGGTGGCCGGACTGCAACTCGAAGCTCTCTACTCGCAGCGAAACGTGAAGGACCAGGATGACGACGTGCGTCTCGAGTCTGCCTACTTCGAGATCCCGCTCCTGTTCACCGCGAAGTTCTCCGTCGCCGATACTCCGATGCGACCGATCCTTTTCGCGGGGCCGTCCGTGTCGTTCGAGTCCAAATGCCAGGTGAGCGGCGAAGCAGGCGGCACCACCCTAACCCTCGACTGTGATGATGAGGAGATTCAGGTCGAGCGGACGAAGACGGATTGGGCCGTAGTGTTCGGTGTCGGGGTCGACTATCCGGTAGGGAACTTCCTGATTGGAGGCGAGTGGAGGTACAACCTCGGCCTCACCAATCTCAACAGCAATTCCGACACCAGCGACTTCGAGACCGTGAAGACGCGCAGCTGGGCCATCCTGCTCACCGCAGGGTACCCGCTCTAGGCCTCGTGTCCGGCTTTCCGGCGGGCGGTGCGCCATCCCCCGGCGAACCGCCTCAGGGCATTACTACTCCGTGACTCGGGGGGCGCCATGAGACCATCACCATGGGTCCGGGAGCTTGCACTGGACATCGAGGTCGCGATTCGCGAATTCCTCGAGCGTCATCCCCGGACCAGCGCCTCGGAAATCCGCCACGCCATGCGGATCGCGGCTCATAAGATTGGCGCGTCGGCTCTGGCCGGCCGGTTCTTGACCGCGCTCCGCGATCGAGGAGGGCGAGGTACGAAAGAGGACTAGCAGGGAAGTAAGGACGGGAAGGGCGGCCGCGCAGGTCGCCTTTTTCTCACTCCGCTACGGGCGATTGCAGCCGGAGGCCGTAAACCCGCGGTCGACCTCACGCACCGCTTCGTACAGCGCCTCGTCCCATGAAACGAGGTTGTCGGGAAGTCGATCGCGATACGTCCGCCCGCGAGCGATGCTGTATCGGGTCCAGGCCTGCTCCACCTCGGTGTAGCTCGCTCGCAGCTGCGCGCAGGGCATCTTCCTGTCGGCGTACATGTCAGCCACGGCATGATACCGGCCGATCGTCGCTTCCAGACCGCGAGCCTGCAGGGAGATCGGCTCGCCGGCCGACACCGGACGCTCGGCGACGGAGATCTCCGCCATAGGCGATGCCTGCCCACCGTCCGAGGCGGCGGGAATGGGGATGCCCTCGAATACCTCCGCGAGTGCCGGACCCGAATCAGCGACGGGGGACGCCAACGGACGCATTCCGATCGCGATGGAGGCGACAGCCACGAGGACCAGGAAGAGATCCGCGACTGTGTTGAGGAGATCCGAGTCACGCCACGAGAACCGGACGAGAGAGCGTTGCGCACGGGCGCCGGACTTTCGTCTCCGGCCGGGAAGCCAGCGTCGGAGTCGGGACGTGGACCGAGAGTCCTCTCGGGCGAAGCGCCGGGACGTCGGTGCGCCCCGATCCAGTTCGGCCAGCAGTTCCCGCAGGGCCTCGTCCGAGCCGGACGCCAGGACTTCGGCCGCGAGGCGCTCGGCATCCGTCCAGTTGTCGTTCATGACGTCCCTCCTCGAGGTCGACCCTGCCACAGCCGGCGGGTCTGGAGAGAGCGAATCCCACTTCAATATACACGATTTCTCGCCAACCGGATTGGGGCCGGATGTGTCCAATGACTAACGGGACGTGACAGCCAGGAGACGCGTCGCGCCAAAGCTCATGGTGGTGAACCCTTCGTGAGCACCGCGGCGTATAGTATTATAGTAAGAGCTTCGGTCTGGTTGACTGCGTCCGCTCCGCGTTACGGGGTGAAGGGCCGCATCGACGCGGCCACGGGCGAGAGGAGTCTTCGATGTCGGACGAGGTGCTGCATTCTGTTCTGAAGGGTGAGCCCGAAGAAGAGACTCTGACGGCCAACCAGCGGTTCAAGAGGTCCTATCGCACGGTTGGGGCACTGGCCGTCTTCGCATCCGTCGCGGTTCATTTCGCGGCCTTCCAGTTCTTCCCGAACATCCAGGCGGCCGACCTCGGCTTCGTCGCCGACGAGCTGGCGGCGATCGAGCTGCCGCCAGAGGTCAAGATCCCGCCGCCCCCGGAGTCGATCGTCAGGCCGGCCCGGCCGCAGGTCTCAGAGAGCGTCCTCGACGAGGACATCACGATCGCTGCCACCACGTTCGACGAAAACCCGGTATCCGAACTCGCCCCGCCGCCCCCCAACGTGGAAGTCGATCCGAGCGAACAGCCGGTATACGTGGATCGTGACACCGAACCGAGGCTGCTCAACGGCGCAGAGATGATTCGTCTCATGGACCGGCTCTACCCGAAGGTCCTCAAGGAAGCGGGGATCGGTGGCGAAGTGCTCATGTGGGTGTGGGTGGACGAGGAAGGGAAGCCGGGCAACGCCCAGATCAACCGGTCGAGCGGACGGGTGCAGCTCGACGAGGTGGCTCTCGCGATCGCGGCGCAGATGCGGTTCGAACCGGCAATGCTGCTCGACAAGCCGGTCGGTGTGTGGGTGGCCCAACCGATCAGCTTCTCAGTCGGGCGCTGAACCGCCGGCCGCTGGCACGTTGACGATGGCCACGAGAGTCTGTCCGGCCTGCGGGACGAGCCCTGCGCCTACCGTGACGACCGTCAGCTTACCGCCGTCCACCACGAACAACGGTATGGCATCAGGATACTCCCGCAGAAATTCCGCGTAGCCGAATGCCTCGGTCAGCTTCGTGGTCTTCACGTCGGCCCCTGCATCGAACCGGGCCGTCATCTGCCAGTACCCGGCATCGGCCTGGAACAGGAAACGCCCTCTCAGGTGGCTGCCGACCAGTGTCTCATCGGACGCCGTCTGGAGGTCTTCCGGTGGCAGCTGGAACACCGAGTCCGATCCCAGTACCTCACTGAAATTCAGGCCGGTCAGAGAGTTCACCTCGTCGTTTGCCGTAAGGGCGAGGAGGTTACCGATCCCGGCCAGGTCGATCTGATCCAGCGCGCCCTCGGTCAGCGAACTGCCGTAGTAGTCCGGAAGGCCGGCCAGGCGAGCCTGCATGATGTTGCGACGGTTCGTGTCGGCGAGTTGCACCTGGAAGCCCAGTTCCTGCAGCTCGAGGGCGATCTCCCGTGCCCACGGGTGAGCCCCGACGAACAACACGCCCTGCGGGGCCGGTTGGGCGACGCCGAGTCGCCGGGCGAGTGGCGCTGAAGTGAATCCGTACACCAGCACCGTGGCGATGATGACCAGGAACGTGACCGAGGCGAGTTGGCCGGCACCGGCGTAACCGTGCTGGGCGAGCTCGAGGGCGAACAGGGATGACACGGCGGCTGCCACGATCCCGCGCGGCGCGACCCAGCCGAGCACGGCCCTCTCGCGCCAGTCGAGATCCGATCCCAGCGTGGACAGGCCGACGGCCACCGGTCGAACAACGAAGATCAGGAGCGCCACGAAGGCGACCTCTCGGAGCCCTACCGCCCTCAGGTCCGCCATATCCAGCCGTGCGGCCAGGATGATGAACAATGAAGAGATGAGCAGGACGCGAAGATTCTCTTTGAACTCGACGATGTGGCGCACGTTCACCGACTTCTGATTGGCCATGACCATGCCCATCAGGGTGACCGTGAGCAGGCCGGATTCGGGCTGCAGTGAGTTCGATGCGGCGAAGGCGGCGACGACCAGGGTCAGAGAAAGAGGACTCTGGAGGAACTCCGGCACCCACCGACGATCGAGTACCCAGATCATGAGCCCCGCTCCAGCGGCCGCGAGCACCAGCCCGATTACGATGGTCTTCAGGAGCCCAAGCGTGCCCACGGACCACGCGACCTCGAAGCCGCCCGCCAGCAGGACCTCGAACACGAGCACGGCGAGAACCGCTCCCACCGGGTCGATGAGAATGCCCTCCCACTTGAGCGTGTTGCCGACCTGCGGGCTGGGTCTCATCTGACGCAGAAGGGGCACGATCACCGTGGGGCCGGTCACGACCAGGATGGCACCGAGGAGCAAAGCCGGCTCCAGGGGCATGCCCAGGATGAAGTGGGCGGCGGCCGTGGCCAGGGCCCAGGTGACGAGCGCGCCCAGCGTCACCAGGCTGGTCACCACGCGCCCCACCTGCCGCAGCTCTTGCAGTCGGAGGCTCGTCCCTCCCTCGAACAGGATGACGGCGACCGAGACCGAGACGACGGGGAACAGGAGGTCTCCGAACACGGTGTCCGGATCGAGGAGTCCGGTGAACGGACCGGCCACCAGGCCGAACAGGAGCAGAACCAGGATGGACGGCAGACCCACGCGCCAGGCAATCCACTCGGCGGCGATGCCGAGCGTGATGATCGTGGCGATGGCGATGAGGAGGTACTGGCTCACCAGGAGCTCTCCGGGTCGGCAGGACGGTGCGGCATGTGGACCGGGTACCGTACGTCGGAGTCGAGCGCTGCGTCAACAGAGGCGTCTGTTTGCCCCGACCCCCGTTCGGAAAGTGGGAAACTGGGAATTCTGCAGAGGGTCGGCAGCACAGGGCGGAACGCGCTTCCTGACATTGACTTATCATGACATCAGATTAATATGAGTAGTGACAATAACATGAGGAATAGGCATGAGAGAGACCCTCGGAGTACACGAGTTCGCCCGGCTGAGCGGCAGGCACTTCAATACGGTCTACAACTGGATTCGATCCGGCGGCGTGTCAGCCCGAAAACAGGATGGTGAGTGGCGGATTCCCACTTCGGAGCTGGATCGAGTCCGGAGCCGCAAAGGACAGGCGAAGGCCGAATCCGAAGAACTCCTCGATTGGTGGTCGCGTGACTTCGAGCACACCATGCAACGCCTCGTCCGTCTCTCCACATGGATGGACCGGCTCGGAAAGCAGACGCTGTCGCGGTATGGATCCAGCCGGACTCACGTGATGGCGGAGTCTCGATCCGAAGAGCTCACGGACATGGTGACGGAGCTGCGAGACGTGGCCGCCGCGATCGAGACGGCGGAGCGAATCCGTCCCCGGCTGCTGGAGCTGCAGCACCGAACATGAGGTCGGCGGGTCGGGTCAGCCCCCGGCCTCGTCGCCGGCCCACT
>JBDHBK010000033.1:0-11168 GCA_039592635.1 Gemmatimonadota bacterium | reverse complement strand
CGCGGTAGCCGCGCTGCACGAGGCCGGCTTTGAAGTGGCGGTCGAGACCAATGGCACGATCGAGGCGCCGCCCGGTCTGGATTGGATCTGCGTGAGCCCGAAGGCGGGCGCGGACCTGGTGCAGCGGCATGGCCACGAAATGAAGCTGGTTTATCCCCAGGAGACGGCTCCCCCCGACTCGTTCGAAGACCTGGCGTTCGATCACTTCTTCCTGCAGCCGATGGACGGTCCCCGTCGGGCGCAGAACACGAGGCTGGCCGTGGAGTACTGCCTGGCCCACCCGCGGTGGCGGCTTAGTCTGCAGACGCACAAGTATCTCGGAATCGACTGAGCGAGGCTCAATGGAGATCTGGAAGGAATTCTCGTTTGACGCGGCCCACTTGCTCCCGAACGCGCCCGAGGGACACAAGTGCAGGCGCCTTCACGGACACACCTACACCGTTCGCATCTACGTCCGCGGGGCACCGGACGAGAACGTCGGGTGGATCATCGATTTCGGGGACATCAAGGAGGCGTTCGATCCGATTCGGGAGCGGCTCGACCACTACTACCTGAATGAAATCGAAGGTCTGGAGAACCCGACCGCCGAAATGCTCGCCCGGTGGATCTGGCAGCGCCTGGAGCAGCGCCTCGAGGGACTCAGCCGGATCGAGATCCAGGAGACCTGCACGTCCGGCTGCACCTACGAGGGTGATTGACGCTCCGTCACCCTCCAGCCCCGGCCCACCGCGCTCGTTCCACCGCTTCGGCCAACACCTCCGCGCCAAAACGAACCGGATCCGTCGACGGAAGACCCGTTGCCCGTCCAGCAGCCTGTACTAGTTGGCGCGCCTCGACCTCGGGAAGATCGTACGTGTTCGCAGATAGGCCGATCACCCGGCTCCCGAGCCGCGGGGCCGCCCAGCGCATGGCCTCCTCGTACGCGGCGATCGCCTGTTCGGGCGTCGGTATACTGACCCATTCGTAGCCGCCTGCGTACACCTCGCTGCGGCCTGGCATCCAGCACAGGATCATCGCGTGCGGCATCGATCCGTGCAGCAGGCCCAGCGTGACCGCCGAGTAGCCGGGATGGAACAGCGACCCCTGCCCTTCGACCAGGACGACATCGGCACCCTTCGCGGCCTCGAGCGTGATCCTCTCCGCTGCTCCGGAAACGAAGTCCGAAACCACGGCGTCCACGGGAATCCCCGCTCCGTCGATCACGATGCCGCTCTGGCCCGTGCCGGCGAAGCGGGCGTCGACATCCCGTTTCTGCAACGCGCGCCGGATCTCCAGGCTGGCCGTCATCTTACCGACGTTGCAGTCGGTGCCCACGGTCAATACGCGATATGCACTCGTCCCGAGGGCAAGTCCGGTTCCCACGGGAAGGTCGGCAGGCGGGTCGCGCAGGTCCACGAGCCGTACGCCCCGCTGCCGCGCCCTGGCGACCAGTTCGTCATCGTCCGCCAGGCGCTCGTGCAGGCCGCTCCACACGTCGAGTCCCGCTTCTACTGCCTCGAACAGCACGGGGCGGTGCTCGGGCGGGATGGTGCCTCCGCGGTTCGCCACCCCCACAAGGAGGGCTTGCGGCGACGTGGCCGGGTCGGCGAGCGCGGCGGCGAGCGTCCCGACGACCGGGATGTTACCGCCTACGCCGAGAACGTCCTGCGACGTGAGGCCCGCGTGCCCGGAGTCGATCACGGCGGCCACGCGATCGGGCAGGTACCGAATCGTACTGGCGGCAGTCTTGCTCGTCTCGAGCCCGAGTTTGCCCTCCGCGAGGATGACGAAGATCGGTTGGCTCACGCGTCCAACACCTCGAGCATCCCCGGGACGGAACGCTCCGCGTCCGGGCCCAGCGACAGCCCTGCTGCCTCGGGCACCGTGATCACGATGGGTTCATCGCTGAGGATGGGGTGAAAACCGCCTCCTTCCAGGACGCGCTCTACGTACAGCCGCTTCACCAGCACCCGGCCCACGGCCAGGATGGGCACGGCCACGATCATCCCGATCGGGCCGAGCAGCTTGAGGGCGATGAGCACGGACAGGAGCGTCCACACCGGCGGCAGCCGCACCTGGGCCTCGAACACCTTGGGCGCGACCACGTTCGCCTCGACCACGTGGACGACCACGCCGAGCAACAGCACGGCCAGGGCGTACACTCCACCGGCGGGCAGCACGTACAACGCCGGGAGAATCGTCGAGAACAGGCCGCCAAAGAAGGGCACCAGCACCGCGAGACCCGTGAACACGCCGAAGGCCAGCGCGTAGGGGACGCGGAGGATATAGAGTCCGATACCAGTGAACACTCCGAGCACGGCCATGGCCATGAGCTGTCCGCCGAGCCACGCACGCAGGGTTCCGGCGAGTTCGCTCAGGATGTCGGACGCCAGGACCCGGTTCCGGGGCGGCACGAGCTGCAGGATTTCGGATCGGTACAGCGAAGGTTTCGCCGTCAGGAAGATGGCCATGGCCAGCACGCTGAACGCGTGGATCAAGAACCACAGACCGCTGAACACGTACGGAACGGCGTCGGAGAACCAGCTTCCGATCTCCCCGAATATGGATCCGAAGTAGCTGCCTCCCTCCTGGACCGGTCCCAGGAGGTCGCGTACGACCGGGTAGCTCTCGGCCAGCCGGACCAGGTCGGCCTCCCAGATCATCAGGCGCTGAGGCAGCACGGCCAGAAGCTCACCGACCTGCTCCGTGAGGGGAGGAATCAACAGGAAGCCGACGCCCCAAAAAGCCACGACGGTCATCACGACGCCGGAGGCGATTCCCAGGGGCCGGGGCAGCCTGAGCCTTCTCTGGAACCAGTCCGTGAGGGCACTCAAGTAGACGGCCAGCAGTATCGCAATGAAGAACAGGATCAGGAGTTCGGACGCTTGCCAGGCGAACAGAAGAAGGAGGACGACGGCCAGGGCGCCCAGTACGATCTGGAACCAACCACGAGCGCGCGTTTCAGACATGGACCCGAGTCCCGGTGTCCTCGAAAGCCCGCGCCGGGTGGCGCGGGCTCCTGGTTGTCCCGGCCTGAGCGGCCGGAGCAGCTATTGCTTCGGCTCTTCTACTTCTTCGGCCGAGATGTCGTCGGATTCGTCGCCTGACTCTGACTCGTCCACCTCGAGAATCTCGGCCTCGGCCACTTCCACTTCACCGGCGCCGAGGGCCCTTGGCTTCTCCGTTGCGGCCGCCGGAGCCAACAGCCCCATGTCGCGTTTCAGGGCCAGCAGCTTCTCGTCCACGTCGGTGTCGGTGCCGGACCCCTCGAGCATCGCGAATTCGCGTGTCAGGTCGTCGCCCTCGAGGTCTTCGGTGACTTCGGCCGCGGCCAGCGCCTTCCGCTCGCTCTCCTCGACCTTCTCCACCATCTGGTCGAAGGCCCGGAATGCGCTCTTGTCCTGCATCCCGGCCATCGTCTCGTGGATCCGCTTCTGGGCCTGGGCCCGCTTCTGCTTCGCGATCAGGAGGTTCTTCTTGCGCTTGGCCTCCTCGATCTTCGAATTCAGCTGCCTGAGAGAGTCCTTGAGCCTCTCGGTCTCGGCCCGGTGCTTCTCCCACTGCTCTTCCATCTCGGCCGCGTTGTTGGCGTGCTCCTGCCCCCTCATCAGGGCCTGCTTCGCCAGGTCGTCACGACCTTCGCGGATGGCCAGGCGGGCGCGACGCTCCCACTCCTGGGCCTGCTTCCGCTCTTCTTCCATCTGCGCCCGCAGCTTGCGCTCGTCCGCGATGGCAACGGCCACTTCCTGCTTGGCCTGGGCCAACTGCTTGCGCATGTCCTCGATGACCTGGACCAGCATCTTCTCCGGGTTCTCGGCCCGGGCAATCAGGTCGTTGAGGTTCGACCGCACGAGGCGGGAGAGTCTATCGAAGATTCCCATGGCTGCGTCAGTCCAGTCCGAGTAGCTGTACGTGCGACGTCACGGCCAGAGAGAGGCTCTCCAGGGACGCCTGAAACTCCGAGTAGTCCAGATCCTGGAGCTCGAGGGCATCGACCAGGATGACCTCGTCACCTTCCAGGCCATACGCTCCGTGAACCAGGTCCGAGGCGTTCAACTCCAGGAGCGTCTGATACAGCTTCAGACGCGCGTGATCGCCTTCCGGCGACGTGCCGATGCTGGCACGGAAGATCACCAGCGGAGGTGACAGGCTCACAACGACCGCCGGGTGGTCCTCCACGGCATCCTTCACCGGATCCACGAGCCACATCGATTCCCCGATCTCCCGGTGATCCATCTCGGTTCGGATGAGAAAGCTCTCCAGGTCTTCGCGGCTGATCATGTTATCTCTTCCTCACTGTGCGCGGGCGGATTGTTCGCCGGCCGGTGTTCGAGCAGGCGCGTGAGGAATTCCTGGTTTTCCTGGATTCCCTCGACCTGCTCCACAAGGTACATGACCTGCTGTTCGAGCTCTTCGAGCCGACCCGCCTGTTCCGGCTCTCTCGGCAACGCCTCTCGCGCGGCCTTGGTTTCGATCGCCTTCGCGATCGCCTGCCCTATGGGAACGACCACGAAGAACACGAGAATGATCAGAACGAAAAAGTTCACGTCTCGTCCGCGCTCCAGGTGACCGTTCGGTACACGCTCTACGGAAACCGACCCCGGCCGGTTTCGCTCGCTTCCCGCCGTCTTCGAAGTCATATACTCTAACCCGGCGCGACGGCCCGATCAACGAAGGATCAGAGGATCTCGCGCAGGTATCGGCCGGTATGGCTTCCCGCGGTGCCGGCCACCTCTTCCGGCGTACCCGCGGCGACCACCATTCCTCCCCCGGAACCGCCCTCCGGCCCCAGGTCGATGATCCAATCGGCCGTCTTCACCACGTCCATGTGATGCTCGATCACGAGCACCGTGTTCCCCAGGTCGACCAGCCGGTGCAGCACCTCGAGAAGGATCCGGACGTCTTCGAAGTGGAGACCGGTCGTCGGTTCATCCAGGATGTACAGGGTCCGGCCGGTCCCTCGCTTCGAGAGCTCCGACGCGAGCTTGACCCTCTGGGCCTCCCCTCCGGAGAGCGTCGTGGCCGACTGTCCGAGGTGAATGTACCCCAGGCCCACGTCCGACAGAGTCGAGAGGTGCCGCTTCACCCGCGGAATCGGATCGAAGAACTCGAGCGCCTCGTCCACGGTCATGTCGAGCACGTCCGCGATACTCTTCCCCTTGTAAAGGACTTCCAGGGTCTCGCGGTTGTAGCGCCGCCCGCGGCATACGTCGCACGGAACGTATACATCGGGCAGGAAGTGCATCTCGATCTTCACCAGGCCGTCGCCCCGGCACGCCTCGCAGCGACCGCCTTTGACGTTGAAGCTGAAACGGCCGGGGCCGTAGCCGCGGATGCGGGCTTCCGGAAGCTGCGAGTAGAGCTGCCGAATGGGCGTGAACAGACCCGTGTAGGTGGCGGGGTTCGAGCGCGGAGTCCGTCCGATCGGGCTCTGGTCCACGTCGATCACCTTGTCCACCAGGTCCAGCCCCTCGATCGACTCGTGGGCTCCGGGCACCGTGCGGGCGCGGTGAAGTTCGCGCGCCACGCGGCGGTACAACACGTCCTCCACAAGGGTCGATTTTCCCGACCCCGACACGCCGGTGACGGCAATGAAACGCCCGAGTGGGAACGTCACGTCGAGGTTCCGGAGGTTGTGTTCGGTCGCCCCGCGGACCACGAGCGCTTCTCCGTCCCGCCCGGTCTTCCGCTCGGCCGGCACCGGTATCTCCCTGTCTCCGCGGAGATAGGCGGCCGTGAGTGAGTTCTCCGTCGTGAGCAGCTCATCCACGGTACCCGAGACGAGGACCTCCCCACCATGCCGGCCGGCGCCGGGGCCCATGTCCACCACGTGGTCGGCGGCTCGCACCGTGTCCTCGTCGTGTTCGACGACCAGTACCGTGTTCCCCAGGTCCCTGAGCTGAAGAAGAGTGTCCAGGAGCCTTCGGTTGTCCCGCGGATGGAGGCCGATACTCGGCTCGTCCAGGACGTAGAGAACGCCGACGAGGCGGCTCCCGATCTGCGTAGCCAGCCGAATGCGCTGTGCCTCGCCACCCGCCAGCGAATCAGCGGACCGGCCCAGAGTCAGGTAGCCGAGGCCCACTTGAGCCATGAAGTTGAGGCGCTCGCACACCTCCTTGAGGATCGGCCCCGCGATCTCCTCTTCGAGCGGTTCGGCTGTGTGGCCTCCCTGCAACCCCTCGAACAGCGCAAGAGCGTCGCTGACGGAGAGCTCGACGACCGATGTAAGGCGGTGACCGTCCACCGTCACCGCCCGGCTTTCGGCCCGCAGCCGGCCGCCCTCGCAACCCGAGCATACCCGGGCCGTCATGTACTCGTGCAGGGTCCTTCGTACGGTGTCGCTGTCCGTCTCGTGGTACTGCCGGCGGATCAACTCGAGCGCACCCTCCCACTCCAGCTCGGGGTCTCCCTCCAGGACCGCGGCCTTCTGGTCATCCGTGAGCTCACCCCACGGACTGTTGAGGTCGAAGCCGTGCTTCTCGGCCAGCGGAGGCAGGAACTTCCGCGCCCATCGTCCGGCCGGGACACCCCATGGCAGGATGACGCCCTCCAGGATGGAAATGCGCTCGTCCCCGATCGAGAGCGCACGGTTCGGCTCGAGGCGCACTCCGAGGCCATCGCAGGACGGACAGGCCCCGTACGGAGAATTGAACGAGAACTGCCGGGGCTCCAGCTCTGGAATGCTGATGCCGCACTCGGCACAGGCGTAGTGCTCGCTGAACAGGTGTCGCTCGGCGGCGGAATCGCCGGACCCGGAGCCCGGCCCGTGCTCCAGGACCTCCACCGTGCCGGCGGCCATGCGAAGGGCGGTCTCGACGGACTCGGCGATACGGGCCCTTTCGCTCTCCTTGAGAACCAGCCGATCCACGACCACCGAGATGTCGTGGTTCAGGCGGCGGTTCAGCTTCGGAGGCTCCGAGAGGTCAATCAGGTCTCCATCGACTCGCGCCCGGACAAACCCTTCCTGCAAGGCCTCCTCGAACAGGTCACGGAATTCTCCCTTCCGGCCCCTGATGAGCGGCGCGAGGATCTCGACCTTCGTTCCGTCGGGCCACGTGGCGATACGTGCAGCGATCTGGGTGGCGGATTGACGCCGCACCGGCTTGCCGCATTCCGGACAATGGGGCGTCCCTGCGCGGGCCCACAGGAGTCGCAGGTAGTCGTAGATTTCGGTAACGGTCCCGACCGTGCTGCGCGGGTTCCTGGCGGCCGACCGCTGCTCGATCGCGATCGCCGGGGACAGGCCGTCGATCTGGTCGACGTCCGGCTTCTCCATCACACCGAGGAACTGCCGGGCGTACGCCGAGAGCGACTCCACGTACCGTCGCTGTCCCTCGGCATAGATCGTGTCGAAGGCCAGCGACGACTTGCCCGAACCCGAGAGCCCGGTCACGACGGTGAGCCGGTTCCGCGGGATCGAGACGTCCACGTCCCTCAGATTGTGCTCGCGCGCTCCGCGTACGACCAGGTATCCGACTTCGTCCTGGCTCAACCGACCGCCTCTCCCCGCCACAGGTCCTCGAGGGGTTCGCGCTCGCGAACCACCGTCCACCCCTCATCGTCCACCAGAATCTCTGCCGGTCGGGGACGGGCGTTGTAATTGGAGGCCATCACGAATCCGTACGCACCCACATCACGGACGGCCAGGAGTTCGCCCGGTTGTACCCCGTGAAGCGGACGGTCGGTGCCCAGCTTGTCGCCGGACTCGCAGGTGGGGCCCAGCACTTCCACCGTGTCGGGTCCCATGAGGGGCCCCTCGAGTGGCTCGATCCGGTGCTGGGCGCCATACAGAGAGTAGCGGCCGAAGTCGGTGAAGCCGCCGTCGCACACCAGGGCCGGATGTCCGTCCCTCTCGCGCCGGTAGAGGACTCGCGTGACCAGGGTGCCAGCGCGAGCGGCGATCGATCGGCCGGGCTCGTAGCGCACCGAGAGGTCCGTCCCGTCGAGACGCTCGCGAACGATGCGCACGAGTTCCGCCGGCTCCAGGTCCGCACCGTCTTCGCCATACGCGACGCCGAGGCCGCCACCCAGGTCAAGCTCGCGGACCTGGTGTCCCGCCGCCGCCAGGTCCCGCACGAGGCCCAGCAGGACATCGATCGCGCCCGCGTAGGGCTCCAGCGAGTCGAGGCCCGATCCCAGGTGAAAGGCCAGGGTCGTAGGCTCCACTCCTCTCGCCCCGGCGAGGGTGGCCCAGGCCTCCGGTATCTCAGAAGGTCCGAAGCCGAACTTGGCATCCGCCCGACCGGTCTCCAGCGAGGGGTGAGCCCCGGCCCGGATGCCCGGCCGCACCCTGAGACCCACTCGTGCCGGCGGACCCTCCAGCGAATCGCCCGCCTGGACCGCGGCTTCCACCTCGTGCTCCGCTTGCAGAACCACCAGGTCCAGACCCCGCCGGACACCGTCCGCGACCGCTGCGGGAGGCTTGGGTACGCCTCCGAGCACGATGCGCCCGGCCGGCACCCCCGCGGCGAGGGTTCGGGCCATTTCCCCCACCGTCGAAGCTTCGAACCCGATCCCGTGTGACGCCAGCCGGGCCAGCACGCCGAGGTTGTAGTTGGCCTTCACCGCGTAACAGATGCGCGACGGATCGCCGACCGCTTCGATCCACCGTCGGACGCCGGCGTCGAGAATCCGGGCGTCGTATACGTAGGTTGGTGTTCCCTGCTCGCGGACGATCGCCGCGAGAAGTTCGGGGTCGAGACTCGTGTGTGGTCGGACGGTCAACATTCGCACTCGTGTTCGGGAAAACCCGGTCGCGACCGGATCGTATCAGCGGGGAACGAGGATGCGCCCGGCAGAGGGCACGATCTCGGCCACGATGGGGGTCTCCCCTCTCGGCTCACCATCGATCTGCGCGGCGACGGGCGGATCGGACTGCACCGAGACCTTGCGCGCCTGCAGGAAAATCATCCGGTCGTCGCCCGAGTACTTCTGAAAGACGACTCGGGTGAGCATCGCCGCCATGTCGGGAAGGTGCCTGGGCGCGAAGATCGCGACGTCCAGGAGTCCGTCCTGAAATGACGTCCGCGGCGCCACCTTGAGCTCGACCGGCAGGCCTCCGGCTCCGATGATCCCGGCGTTTGCCAGAAGCACCATGGAAGCCTCGACTTCGATTTCCTGTTCGTCAGCCACGATGCGGAAGGTGGTACGACTCGGCGTGACCACGTGCTTGAGTCCGCCCACCAGGTAGGCCAGCACTCCGAGCCGGCTCTTGAGCTCCGACGTGGCGCTTGCCATCACCTCCGCGTCGAGACCCGCGCCCGCGATCAGGGCGAAGTACTCGTCACCGATCCGGCCGAGGTCGATGCGCTCGGTCTCGCCCTCCACGGCCACCCGGACGCTGTCTTCCAGAGAGACCGGCACGCCGAAGTTCAGGGCCAGCTGGTTCCCGGTGCCGAACGGAAGCAGTGCAACGGGCACGTCACTGCCGGCGGTGCCCCGCAGGGCCAGGGCAATGGTACCGTCCCCACCCGCCGCCACCACCGCTTTGCACCCGGCCTCGACCGCAGCGCGAACGACCCGGAGACCGTCTTCGACACTGGTGGACTCAACGATATCGAACGGCACTCTGTGCGACGCCATCGCGCCGGCGATGCGACGACGCAAGACATCACTTTGCCCGCCCGCCGCGTTGGGATTGAGCAGGACCAGGTATCTGTCGGAATCCGGTATCGGGTAGTCAGACTCCACGCCGGGCGATCTCCTCGAGTCGCCGCACCCGTTCCTCCGTGGGAGGGTGTGTGCGGAAAAGGCCGCTGAAGCCACCCGCCCGCAGCGGATTCACGATAGCCAGGTGCGCGGCACTCGGATTCAGGTCCATGGGCCGGCGGCGGGCTTCCGCTTCCAGCTTCTTCAAAGCCGAGGCCAGGGCATGCGGCTGGCCGCTGATCTCCGCTCCCAGGCGGTCCGCGCGGTATTCGCCGGCCCGGCTGATGGCCATCTGTATCAGCATCGCCGCGACCGGGGCCAGGATCAGCATCAACAGGCCACCCAGCAGTCCGCCACGGTTGTCGTCTCCGCCGAACCAGAATCCGAGACGCGAGAGCATCACGACGGCTGCGGCCAGGGTGGCCGCGACGGTTCCGATCAGCATATCCCGGTTCTTGATGTGGGCGAGCTCGTGTCCAATGACTCCTGCCAACTCGTCCGCGCTGGCGACCTGCAGCATCCCCTGGGTCACGCATACCGCTGCGTGCGCGGGGTCGCGGCCCGTGGCAAAGGCGTTCGGCTGCGGCGACGCGGAGATCGCCACGGCCGGCATCGGAAGTCCGGCCCGCTGCCGAAGATCGTCCACCATGTCGTACAGCCCGGGGGCCTCGTGCCGCTCCAGTGGGCGCGCCTTGTACATGCGGAGCACGGCCCGATCCGAAAACCAGTAGGCGCCGAAGTTGAATATGGCCGCAAAGGCCAGCGCGATGATCATGGCCGATCGCCCGCCGAACCATCCGGCGATCGCCACGAACAGCGCCGTCATAAGGGCCATCAGGCCGAACGTCTTGATATAGCTCATGCACCCACCTCCAGGGGGCAAGAATGTACTGCTAGAAGTTCCACTCCCGGAAGAGCATCAGTCCATACGTGCGCCGGCTGAACGAACTGAACGAGTAGCCGTAGGACGCATATCGCCTGAATCGGTCCTCCGTCACGAACTCGAGCCGCCAGTGCGTGGAGAACGACCACTCCAGACCGAATCCCGGTAACTGGCCGCCAAGCGGCTGGGTCGCGCTCACGAACAGGTCCGGTGTAAGGTAGCGACCGATCTCGAGTTCCGTGCCGTACAGCAGATTCGTCGTGCTTGCGGATTCGATCGGGCCCGCCTGCCCGGTGGACCGAATGTCGAAGTAGTCCACCAGCCCCACGCCGCTCACCAACACCTGCGAGAACTGATTGCTCACCGTGCCGAGGAGACTCTCGCGAACCAGGGACGCCGCGAATTCTCCGCCTTCCGTACCGGCCCCCAGGCAGGCGGTCGAAAACAGCAGGAAGCAGACCTCGTCCGCCCCCGGCAGAGGCGGATCGCTCGACGTCTGGAGAGTTGGCGCCGTGGCCGTTCCGCCGATATCCACGGTAATCGTCACCGGACCGAGGTCCGAGCGGGTCTGATACTCGGCCTGGATGTCCAGGTTGGGATCCATGCCGGGCGCCCCGGTGAACGTGATGGAACCTCCGGCGATCTGGAGCTGCCGGGA
>JBDHBK010000032.1:0-11182 GCA_039592635.1 Gemmatimonadota bacterium | reverse complement strand
TGATCTCCACCAGAAGCGGCAGCTCGATGTAGTTGAGGTCGATCTCGACTCGTTCGGCATCCAGCAGCCCGGTGCCCGTGAGGCCGCTGCCGCCCTTCTGGGCGTAGTTCACGCCCAGATTCAGGGCCAGCACGTCGCCTACCGCAACCTCGCCGAACGCACCGCCGTAGAAGCCCCACTTCGCATCACCGCGCACCGTGATGAAATCGCCGTGCAACTCGGACGCCGTAGCACCGAGCGTCAGCCCGGCACGACTCTGCCCCAGCGCGGGTGAGGATACTGCGGCCACGAGCAGGAGAGTCGCGGCGATGCCTCGCGCCAGTTGTGTGAGCGTGTTCACGACATCCTCGAAATTCTGTTGGAAGACGGGGATTCGGAGTACCTGACGACTACTCGCAGGTAACGTCGAACGTGGTCGTGACCGTATCCTGCGCCACCACGGTAACCGCCCGGGGGTTGTCTCCGGCTACCGTGCAATTCGGCTGCACCTCGACCAGTCTTACGGCCTGCGCCGTCGCCCGCAGAGCGGGGAACGTGACCTCGTCCGCCGGACCGATGGCTGATGACTGCACCCCGTTAATGGTCACGACGTAAGCCTGGTCCGGGTTCTCACCCGATGTGCTCGTCACCACCCTCAGGGCTCCGACGTCCTGGCCGACCACCGAGATCGTCCCGGTCGGGAGCTCGTCCTGTACGCTGAGCGGGTCCACGTATTCGAACACGCCCTCGACCTTCGGCACGAAACGGAATCGCTGACTGTTGTTGAGGTCCCCGCTGTTGAAGGCGAATCCGCCATCCGGGACTGCGGTCGAGAGCACCGCGTGCTTCAGAGCGTCGCGGTTGACCCACTCGATCGTGTCCCCCAGGACCACCTCGATGCTGTCACCGCCCAGGGGCACCTCGAACCGGTCGATCAGGATCTCGATCAGAAACACGGTGGTCCGCAGGCTGAATTCGGCAGAGTCTCCGTCTTCCCCCGCGATTGTCGCCGTCACTTCGATCTCGCCGAGAAGAGGCCCGGGCGTCACCGTCACCGAAGCGATGCCGTCGGCGTCGGTCAGGGACGCAGGGTTCGAAAGGGTGGCCACCCCCTTCGTGATCGTCCAGTCGACCTGGAGGTCCTCGACGGGCTGTATGTTCTGCGTTCCGCGAACCCCATCCACGAGGCCGAGGTCCTGCAGCGCCTGCACGACCAGCGGCTCCGGGAACGCCTCTGACGTGCGACCGTTCTGGAGGTCACCCAGCGCGATCTCGAGGTAGGCGTCCGCGGCCGGCTCCGTGCCTCCACCGACGCCGTACACCGGATCGTTGTCGTCGCACGCGGCACCAGCCAGAAGCGCGACGGTCGATGCTCCGGCCGCCAACTCCCGCAGCCTGCGACGCAGGCTAGCCGTCACGATTCAGCTCCTGCCGCGATCGCTTCGTCGCCTCGCGGCTCCGGCACCCGAAAATCCCGGGCGAAGTCCATGATCCGTTGCAGTGTGTCGGCGGAAACGCCCTGTAACGGGTCGCAGCGCAGGTCCGCACGCTCCATGCTGGGTGGCAACACTTCGATCAGCAGTCCGTGAGCTCCGGCACGAAGCGCCTCGAGACTGGCCGCCTCAACCCGTCTCCAATCGCCCGTTGCGTGGGATGGATCCCCGACCACGGGCAGCGGTGTGGCCCGACGGGCCGGCCCGATCACCTCCAGGTCCAACTCCGAGCGGGCCTCGTTCCAGTAGGCGCTGCGGCGCACCCCACGCTCGCACAGCACGATATCGAGACACCCCTCTCGCGCAATGTACTCGGCGGCGCACAGCCATTCGTCGAGCGTCGCACTGAACCCTCGCTTCAGCAAAACCGGCCGTCCTGCCTTGCCGGCCTCCACGAGCAGCGGGAAGTTCTGCATGGATCGAGAGCCGATCTGGAGCATGTCCGCCGTTTCCGCCACCTGTTCGACGAGGCGGGGATCCTGCACCTCGGTGACTACTCCCAGGCCAGTCTCTCGACTGACCGCCCGGAGGATCTCCAGACCTTCGGAACCGAGCCCCTGGAAGGAATAGGGACTGGTGCGCGGTTTGAAGGCACCGCCACGCAGCAGACGGCCTCCCGCCGCCGCCACGGCACGGGCTGCGCTCAGGGTCTGCTCGTACGACTCCACGGCGCATGGTCCGGCGATCACGACCGGATGGACTCCGCCGATGGGAACTCCAGCGACCACAACTTCTCTGGTGGTCGCCGAATCCTCGTACTCCAGCCAGTTGGACCGGGCTATGGTCAGTTCAGATACAACGCCGCTCATACCAGGGCTTCAGTTTCCAGTTTCAGTGGACCGCACGTAGTCTGGAAACATACACCGGGAAGATCCGTTGTTCTAGGACGCGGCCTTTTGGATCGCTTCCGCGATCTGCCCGCTCAGCGCAGCAACGGCTCGGCTCTGGGCCTGTACCGACGCCGGGATCGACGACGGTTCCGCATCTTCCTCAGCCCTGAACCCGTCCGAAGTGATGACCTCCCCCTCGGCATCCCTCAGCTCCCAGCGAACCACGAGGTGCGCTGCGCCCTGCCGGTCACGCTCGAACCGAACCACGTCGACCATTACCGCGTAATCGGGCTTCTCCGTAGCATACCACGGGTGGAGAATGACGTCGTCCGTGCCGAGCATGACCCCGAGATTGACGCCAAGCGTGTAGTGGAACGCCTCCTCCAGGGGCTCGCCCCACCGCTCCGTCTCCATGTACTTGAGCTCGTTGCTGGCCAGGCGCGTCACCATACGGCTGCGCTTCAGATAGCTGGGGAACGAAACCGGCCGAACCCCTACCCGAAGGTGGATGGCAGATCCCGCTTCCCCTTCCGCGGGCAAGCCCGCTGCTTCGAGCAAGCCCGGTTCGTCCATCAGGCTCGACAGCACATAGTACCGGGTCGGGTCCTCCTTCGGATTCAGCGAACAGGCGGCCAGGAGCGCGGACGAGGCGACCAGCGCTGCCACCGCGACACGGGACCCGCGTTTCGGTTTCATCAGTTGCCCTCCAGGTCCTTGCCGCGCAGCAATGCGCTCGGGTTCTGCTGCAGGTAGTCGGCCAGCTCAGCCATCGCGGCGGCCGCTATGCTGATCTCATACAGCGACTTCTCGAGGTTCGTCAGCAGCGGCGAACCGGGTTCGACGACCGCCCGAAGGTTGGCGAGCATCGCGTCCAGCTCCTCAGCAGCCGCTTCGATTTCCGCCGAGCTGGCGTCGATCCGGGGCCGGAGCATCACCATCGTGGTGTCGGCAGCCGCGGCCAGGGTCTGGATCGACCGCATGGTTTCCCGCATCTCGGCCAGGGTGCCCGGTATGTCGTTGAGCGCAGCCCGGGTTTCCTGCCCGGAGGCAAGGTCGCCCACGTCGTTCGCCGCCTCCGTGATCGCCGCGACCAGCCCCTCGACATCCAGGTTCGTGAGCTTGGCCATCAGGTTCTGGACGTCCTTCTCCAGCCACTCCAAACCCGTGGAAAGCGTCGGTATCTCGAACGCGTCGACATTCGGGTCGTTCACCACGTCGATGGGCGATTCCCGATCCACTGTGAGAGAGATGTACTTCCGGCCGGTGAGAATGCTCTCGACAGCCATTGAAGCTCGCAGGCCCCCTTCGATCAGGAGCTGGGCGACCACCGGGTCGCCCACGTCGGCAACGGAACCCTCCTTGCGAAGCTGGTCCCGGTCGAGTTCGTAGAACACGGGAATCCTCAGGTTCTCCTCCCAGTTTTCGAACTCCTCCGCCGTGTCGAGCATGCCGTCCGCGGAGCTCGCTCTGAGCTTGATGGCAGTCACCTGCCCGATGGCGACGCCCATGAACTTCACGGGCGCCCCCGGATTGAGGCCGTTTACCGACCCCTCGAACCAGGAGATGTACTCCACGGTATCCTTGAACAGCTTCCCGCTGCCCAGCACGATGACCGCCGCCACGACCAGGGCCACACCTCCGACGATGAAGCCTCCCACCATGGCCGGACTTGCCCGTTTACTCATGTTCTTCCTCTCCCCGGCGCAGAAACGCCCGCACCGCGGGATCCTGTGAGTGATCCCGGAGCTCGGCCGGAGGTCCGATGGCCGTTGCCGTCCGGGTGATGGTGTCCAGGAATATGGCTTTCGAAGCGATGGCGAAGATGCTCGCCAATTCATGAGTCACGACGACGAAGGTCGTTCCGAGACTCTCTTTGAGTTCCAGGATCAGGTCGTCCAGCAGATGCGAGCTGATCGGATCGAGCCCGGCCGATGGCTCATCGACGAACAGTATCTCAGGGTCGAGCGCCATGGCGCGCGCCAGTCCGGCACGTTTTCGCATACCCCCGCTGATCTCCGAAGGATAGTAGTCCTCGAACCCACGCAGGCCGACCAGGGCCAGCTTGAGAGAGGCCACGTCCCTGATCTCGGCCGCCTCGAGCCCCGTGTATTCCTCCAGGGGGAGGGCGATGTTCTCGGCCAGGGTCATCGAGCTCCACAGCGCTCCGCCCTGAAACAGCACCCCGAACTTTCGCAGGTAGGACGCTCTGACGTCCCCGGACGCCGCCGTGAAGCTTTCGCCGCCATAGAATATCTCGCCGGTTGCCGGCTCGATCATTCCCAGCAGGTGTCGCATCAGGGTGCTCTTTCCACATCCGCTGCCGCCCATGATCACGAATACCTCGCCCGGTGATACGTCGAAGTTGAGATCGCGCATCACGACGAAATCGCCGTACGCCATCGTTAGGTTTCTCACCGAGATCTGGTCGGTCGGCGGAGCCGACGCGGCGGTCGTATCGATCATCGCATCAGATCCCGAACACCCACGAAATCACCTGGGCCACTCCACACGCGACGATGATGGCCACGACTCCGTTCACGACGGCTCGAGTCGCCGCATCGCCCACGGCCGATGCACTGTTTCCGGCCGCCATTCCCTGCTTGCAGCCCGCGAGCGCGACCAGCAGACCATAGACGGTGCCCTTGATCACGCCCGGGAAGAAGTGGGTCATGTTCACGGCGTTAATGGTCTGCTCGATGTACGCCCGCGGCGTGAGGTCCAGGATTCCCACTCCCACCAGATACCCTCCCAGGATTCCCATCAGATCGGCGTATACCGTGAGCAACGGCATCATCAGGACGAGAGCCACGACGCGCGGCACGACCAGAAACTCCATGGGGGAGATGCCGGTCGTTCGGAGAGCGTCGATTTCTTCGGTTACCTTCATGGTGCCGATCTGCGCGGCGTACGCCGCGCCGCTGCGGCCAGCCACGATAATGGCGGTCATGAACGCGGCCATGTCCCGCACCATTCCGACGCCCACCAAATCCGCGACGTAGATGGCTGCGCCAAACTGCTGCAGCTGGACGGCTCCCACGAAGGCGAGGATCAGTCCGAACAGGAGACTCACCAGGGAGGCGATTCCGAGAGCGTCGGCGCCTGCCTGCTGGATGAGAAGCCGCAGATCGGATTTCCTGTAGCGCGCTTTGCCACGCAGGAAAGCGTTGAACGCTCGAGCCACCTCTCCCAGGAACTCGAGCTCGCCGACCGCCCCATCGTAGACCGTCAGGCCCAGGCGGCCGATGCGTGCCAGGGGCGAGCCCTTCGCTTCCTCGGCACGGGTCCCCCTCTCGGGTACCGCGCGAGCCAACTCGACGAGCCGCCGCACACCATCCGGAAGTCCCTCGTGATCCACCGGGATGCTCCGGTCATCCGCGGCGTCCTCGACGCCCATCAGGAACGTCAGAACGCTGCTGTCCCAGCCCTCGATGCCCTCCGAATCAAACTGGATGCCCTCGGGCGCCGGGGGACCGTCAAGGGCTGCTTCGACTACCGTGGTGCCCGGAAGGTGTGCAGAGATCTGCCAGGTGCCGGCCAGCCCGACGACGAGCTGATCGCCGTCTCGCTGCAGCGAGACCTTCGCGAGATCCGGGGTCTGCGCCGGCTTCCCGCTCCGCCCGGAGGCCATCAGTCGGCGCCCCCCGAAAGGTCCCCGGCAGGCTCACCGGATTCGGGCTCATCCTTCTCGAAAGGCGCCGGAGAAGGCTCACGATCCTTGCCCAACGGGCTCGAGTCAGCCCCTGGCGGCACGATGACGGACATGTGGGCCACCGTATCGGTGACCGGCATTTCTACCCGGGGGAGGTACTCCGAGAAGGTCTCGCCGTAGATCTCCCACACGGTGATCCACAGAGCGGCCACGATGGGACCGATGATGAAACCGGCGGCGCCAAACGCCAGGAGACCGCCCAGCGTGCTGAGAAGCACCAGCAGATCTGACATCTGCGTGTCCCGACCCACCAGCCACGGACGAAGGACGTTGTCCACCATTCCGACGACCAGGGCACACCACAGGCCCAGCCCGAGCGCCTTTCCTCCTGCGCCGACCGCGAACAGGTAGATCACCGCCGGTACCCAGATGAGCGCGGTCCCCACGCCCGGGATGATGGACAGGATCATCATCACCACCGACCAGAATGCCCACCCCTGGATCCCCACGACCCAGAACGCCAGTCCGGCGAGGCCTCCCTGCACGACCCCGATGACCAGCGTGCCTTTGATCGTCGCCCTGGCTACGGAAACGAACCTGGCCACCAGGCGGTTCTCGGCCGCGGGCTCCAGGGGAATGTAGTACAGGATCCGGGCCAGGTACTGCTTCCCGTGCAGCAGGAAGAAGAACATGGCATAGAGCATCACGAACAGATGGAAGAAGAACGCCGCCGTGCCCCGACTGGCCGCCGCGACCAGGGTGATCAGGAGCGTTCCCAGCCGCCCGGCGAACTCTGCCACCTTGGTCGAGATCAGCTCCTGGTACGGCTGAATCGTCTCCCAGAACGGCAGACGCTGCATCAACCTGTCCAGCTCGTGCGGCTGCGACATCTCCCGTTCCACCCATGGACTGACCGAGGCGGTGACCTCTACTGCCTGGGACACCACCACGCCCAGGAAGGCCGAGAGCGGGACGATCAGGACGACCACGAACAGCGTGACGGTCAGAGCCGAAGCAGCGGCCTTGCGGCCCCCGAGCCGGCGTACGAGGCGCTGGTAGGTCCCGTGCATCATCCCGCTGAACACCGCGGCCAGGAAGACCGTGATGATGAACGCGGACACCATGTGGTAGAAGACGACCGTGATGAGAAGAGCGAGGCCGATGAGGAAAACCCCCTCCATCCTCTTTCTCTCCATCAACTCCGCCATCGACGCGCTCCGGGTGACTGGTAGACTGGAAAGGAACTGGCAAGTTTCGATATTTGGCGGGCATTCGCAATCCCGGCGTTCACTTTTCTTTCTCGTGCGGCTGCCTTATCGTCCCCGACCGGCGACCGGTCCGAAGGAGATACCGGCGCCTGTTCTGAGGCAGAGTACATTCCTGACACACGGAGGAGTCCGGCCCATGGAGCCGAGCACCGGACAGCCGCGGGACACCTGGGGTTCGAAGGCCGCATTTGTTCTCGCCGCAGCGGGCAGTGCGATCGGGCTGGGCAACATCTGGGGATTCCCCACGGTCGCGGGGCAGAACGGGGGCGCGGCATTCCTCCTGATCTACCTGGTGGCGGTGGCGCTGATCGGCGCGCCCGTGATGCTGGCCGAGCTGATCGTGGGACGGCGAACGCAGAGGAACCCGGTCGGAGCGTTCAAGGCCCTGGCGCCAGGCAGCGTGTGGGTCGTGGTCGGAGGCCTGGGTGTCTTCACCGGCATCATCATCCTCAGCTTCTACTCGGTAATCGCCGGCTGGACCCTCTCGTACATCTTCAAGACCATCACCGGAACGTTCCAGGCCGGCGTGGACACCGAGGCGATCTACAACGAGTTGGCCGGAAGCGCGGTCCCCGCCATTTCCTGGCACCTGTTGTTCATCATCATCACCATCTACGTGGTGCTCGGCGGCGTCCGCGACGGAATCGAACGCTGGACCAAGGTCCTCATGCCCGTCCTGTTCGCGCTCCTCGTGCTGCTGGCCATCCGGGCCGTCACGTTGTCAGGAGCCGAGGCGGGACTGGCCTTCTACTTGAAGCCGGACTTCAGCAAGGTCACCGGCACGGTGGTGCTGTCCGCCATCGGCCAGGCCTTCTTCAGCCTCAGCCTCGGCATGGGAGCCATGATCACGTACGGCTCCTACGTGTCGAAGCGGGACGACCTGGTATCCTCAGCGGCGTGGGTGACGTTCGCCGACACGACCATCGCCATCCTGGCCGGTTTGATCATCTTCCCCACCCTGTTCCATGCGGGACTGGAGCCCGGTGCGGGTGGACCGGGAATGGTGTTCGTGGTCCTGACGTCTCTTCTGTCGTCGATCCCGCCCGCCCCGTACGGGGGCGTAATCTTCGGCACCGGCTTCTTCATGCTGCTGGGGATCGCGGCGCTGACGTCCAGCGTGTCGCTCCTCGAGGTCGTGACGTCGTGGGCCGTCGACGAGCGCGGCATGTCGCGCCGGAAGGCCGCCATCAGTCTCGGCATCGTGGCTTTCGTCATCGGAGTCCCGAGCGCCCTGGCCAACGGCGCGGTCTCCTGGCTCACCAACCTGCCCGGTATCGGCATGGACTTCCTTAGCTTCCTGTTCATGCTCTTCGGCCAGTACTCGCTGGTTATCGGCGCCCTGCTGATCAGCCTGTTCGTGGGCTGGGTCTGGGGCGTGAAGGCAGCGGGAGAAGAGGTCCGGGAGAACGACGGTGAGTTCCCTCTGGGCAAGACCTGGGGATTCCTGATTCGATTCGTCGCACCAAGCGCGATCGTGGCGATTCTGGTGAAGATGGTGGTCGACCTGGTCTAGGAGCCGGTCCGGGTCAACCGCCCACCTTCCAGGTACGTCCGCCGTACAACAGATCTGCCAATCCCCGACCCTCGGATTCGGGCTCGACCTGAGCCAGAACCTGCTGGTCGAACGTGGCTGCAGGGTCCCGATACAGCACCCCGAGCGCCATCGGAAACCCGGGCGGCTCGAGAGCCGCCAGCAGTGTCGCCAGCGTGCGATTCGTCTCGTCGTGCACGAGCACGTCCTCGAGTGTGACTCCGTTCTCGCCTGGCCGGACGACCTCCAGCTTCCACGAGGTCGAGTCCAGCCGCAGGCCACGGTCGCGCTCAGCGCCGAACAACAGCGGCTTCCCGTGCTCAACGAGCAACTGGTTTTCATTCGCCACCGATTTGTCGGTGAAATCCGCGAACGTGGCATCGTTGAACACGATGCAATTCTGGAAGATCTCGACGAACGACGTCCCGGCATTGGCGTGTGCCTGCTTCAGCACTTCCACCAGGTGGGCCTGGTTGATGTCCACCGAGCGCGCCACGAACCTCGCTCCGACTCCGAGAGCCATGGTGGCGGGACTGATCGGATTGGCCACCGAGCCTCGCGGCGTAGTGGGAGACAAGGTGCCCCGCTTGGAGGTGGGGGAGACCTGTCCCTTGGTCAGACCGTAGATCTCGTTGTTGAACAGGATGATGTTGAGATCGACGTTGCGCCGAAGGGCGTGTACCAGGTGGTTCCCGCCGATGCTCAGGCCGTCCCCATCCCCCGTGATCACCCACACGTCGAGGTCGGGGTTGGCCAGCTTGGTACCCGTCGCCACGGCCGGCGCCCGACCGTGAATCGTGTGAAAACCGTACGTCGCCATGTAGTAGGGGAACCGTGACGAGCACCCGATCCCCGAGATGAACACGCTGTTCTCTCGCGGCACCTCGAGGTCAGCCAGGGTTTTCTGGATTGCCTTGAGGATGGCGTAGTCGCCACATCCCGGGCACCACCGGACCTCCTGATCGGAAGCGAAGTCCTTCGGCTTGAGCTGGGGCAGTACGCTGTGACTCATGCGGTCCTCTCAGTCTCAAGCAGTCGGACAATCGCGGCTTCGATGTCGCTGATCCGGAACGGGCGGCCAGCGACCCGGTTCAGTCCCTCAGCGGGAATCAGGTAGGTGCTCCTCAACATGGCCAGCAACTGGCCTGTATTGAGTTCCGGAACCAGCACACGGTCGAAACGCCCCAGCAGGTCTCCCAGGTTCCGCGGGAACGGCGACAGGTGGCGCAGGTGGATGTGCGACACGTCCATGCCTTTCGCGCGGGACCTTTCGACGGCCTTGAAAAGGGACCCGTAGGTGGATCCCCAACCGACCACGGCAAGGGGCCCTTCTTTGGGTCCCAGCTCCGCCCCCTGCTCGGGGATGTCGGCGGCGATCCCGGCGATCTTCTGCGCTCTAAGGCGGGTCATCTCGTGGTGATTGTCGGGATCGTACGAGATGTTGCCGGTCGCCGAGTCGCGCTCGATGCCGCCGATCCGGTGTTCCAGCCCGGGAGTCCCGGGAACGGCCCACGGCCGGGCCAGCGTGGAGTCGTCTCTCGCGTAGGGCTGGAATCCGTCGGGGTCTCGGTGGAGCTCGACCGGGAAGTCAACCAGGGTGGAGAGATCCGGAATCAGCCACGGTTCGGCCGCGTTGGCCAGGTACGCGTCGGTGAGGACGAAAACCGGCGTCATGTAGCGCGTGGCAAGTCGCACCGCCTCGCGACCGACGTGGAAACAGTCCGCAGGCGTGGATGCCGCGATCACTACCAGGGGGGTATCCGAGTTTCGTCCGTACACCGCCTGGAACAGGTCCGCCTGCTCGGTCTTGGTCGGAAGACCCGTCGAGGGCCCGCCTCGCTGCGAGTTCACGATCACCAACGGCAGCTCGGTGGCTACGGCGAGTCCTATAGCCTCGGTCTTCAGGGCGATCCCGGGGCCGGAGCTGGAGGTCACTCCGAGTGACCCGGCGTACGACGCACCGATCGCCGCGCAAGCCGCCGCGATCTCGTCTTCCGCCTGGAACGTGACCACGCCGAGTTCTTTCATGCGAGCCAGCACGTGCAGCAGTGGCGATGCCGGCGTGATCGGGTAGGAGGCGAACACCATGCGCGAGAGCCCCGAGGACTTGAGACCGGATGCCAGTCCCCATGCCAGCGCGTCGGTGCCGCTTACCGTCCGGTACAAACCTGGCAACAGCTCCGCCCTCGAGACAGTGTAGCCAGGGATCTTGGTCGGCATCTCCACCGTTTCGCCGAATGCGTGGCCCGCGCTGAGAGTGGCCACGGCGGCCTCGGCGGCGCTGTCGGCTCCCTTGAACTTGGCCCGCAGCCAATCGACCGTAGCCTGCTTGTCCCGGTCGAACATCCAGAGGAGGAGCCCCAGGGCCCACATGTTCCGGCTGCGCAGCGCGTCCCGGGATGAAAGCCCCAGGTGCTGTACCGCATTCCTCG
>JBDHBK010000031.1:0-12195 GCA_039592635.1 Gemmatimonadota bacterium | reverse complement strand
CTGGGAGTACCCGATCCTCGAGTACTGGGTATCGGCCGGCCTGATCAACTCGCTGTCACCGATCGTGAAGCCGTGGCGACGTATGGACATCGCCCGGGCGCTGGTGGACCTGGACGAGTCGAAACTCGGGGGAGGCGAGAAGGGCTGGTTGTCCCGCCTGCGCGAGTCGTTCGCCCCGGAGCTCCAGCAGCTCGAGGGCCCGCCGGGACAGGCGGTGAACGTGGGTCTCGAACTGGCAGCCGGGGCCGAGCTGGCGAGTCAGACGCACCGCGATCTCCTCAGGCCCGAGCTGGAGGGGGAGTTCTCTGACTCGGAACTGCTGGAGGACTTCCGCCTCGGCCTGGACGGCGCAGCCGGTCCCGTGGCCGGAGCCTTCCGGGTGCGTCGCCACGGGATCTACTTCAACGATGCGCAGTACCCGGATGGCCGGGTGGTGCCGCCGCGGGAAACCGGGTTCGGGGGCGAGGTGGGACTCCGGGTCGAGGAAGCGTACCTCGAGTTCCAGAGCCGCTACGCCCGCGTGGGCTTCGGGAGCATGTACCGGAACTGGGGCCTCCCCAACCTGGACGGCTTCCTCCGGTCCGACTACGCGTACAGCCAGGAGGAAGTCTCCTACCGCGTGGGCACGGACCGGATCTACCTGATCGGGATGTTCGCCAGCTATGGCGACTACGGGGCGGACACCACGCATTACGTGGCCATCCACCGCCTGGAGGTCCGCCCGACGGACAACCTTCTGTTCTCGGTATCCGAGTCGAGCGTGCACGGCGGGCCTGGACAGTCCATGGATTGGAAGCTGATCAACCCGGTCGGGATCTGGCAGATCGCTCGCCCCGACGGCGACCCTCCCTACAACAAGCTGGGCCAACTGGACGCGTGGTGGCGCACCGGGCTCGGATTCAACGTATACGGCAGCCTGCTGGCCGACGCGACCAACGACAACGAGTCGTGCTGCCAGATGGGCGGCAGCCTGGGGGTAGAGATTCCGCGCCTGGCCCCGGGGCTCCTGGTGCGGGCCAACTTCAGCGCCCTCCAGAGCCTGGCGTACACGCCGAACAGCTACGGAGAGAACCGCGACTGGGAGCGCTACACCGTCGAGCAGATCGGGATCGGGTGGGACAAGGCGGACCTGTACCTGTTCTCGCTCGAGGCCGAGTGGTTTCCGGCCGCCTCCCTGTGGCTGCGTCCAAAGCTGGATCTGCAGTTTCGCGGCGCCTTCGATATCCGTGACGATCGGCCGCCGCTGGAGGTGCTGCCCATTTGGCCACGCATCCTGGTCGGCGCTGACGAGAGAACGGTGCGGCCCGCGATCGAGGGACGCTGGCGCAAGGACTGGCGCTGGCCCCTCGAGGTGGAGTGGGACGTGGGCGTGAACTTCATCTCCGACTACGCCAACCAACCCGGGGTCAATCGGACGGAGTTCGTCGGCAACATCGCCGTCCGGCTTCGCACCCCGCGCTGGGTCTTCGGCCTGAAGTAAGAGCACTTTCTCGAAGGAGTCCGCCCCGACATGTGGAAGCCGCGCAAGAGCCAGAGACGGCGTGTCAGCCTGAGCCTCACGCTGATGATCGGGTGCGGCTTGTCGGCGGCCGCTCTCGCACAGTCCCAGGAAGCGGGTTCGGACACCGGCGCTGCGGACGAACGGTCGGAGGGTGAGAAGAAGCAGAAGAAGCCGTTCATCGCCTCACCCAACGTTCCGGTCGGAAGCTGGGAGTATCCGATACTCGACTACTGGATCTCGGCGGGTCGAGTCAGCTCGTTGTCCCCCTTCGTACAGCCTTACCGACGCATTGAAGTCGCAGGAGCCCTGCTGGAGTTGGACGAAGCCGAGCTCAGCAAGGGCGAGCGGGAGTGGCTGGCCCGGCTCAGGGCAACCTACGCGTACGAGTTAGCCCAGTTGGCCGGAGAGGCGGAGTACGACGCCTACATGAGTGTCGAACTCTCCGGCGGAGCGGACCTTGCCAGCCAGACCCACCGCGATCCTCTCCGGCCGGAACTCGAGGGACGATTCTCCGAGACCCGCCTTCTCGGCGACTTCGGGGCTCGCATCGAAGGTGCCGGTGGGCCGCTCGTCGGCGTGTTCGATGGGCACTTCAAGGGCATCTACCTGGAGGACCCCCAGTTCCCCGATGGCCGGGTGGTCCCGAGGGAAAACTATCTGTTCGACAACATGGCGTTTCGGATGGAAGAGGCATACGTCGAGGTGCAGTCCCGTTACGGAAGGCTGAGCCTGGGTCAGATGTACCGGAACTGGGGCGCACCCGGCCTGGACGGCTTCCTGCGGTCGGACTACGCCTACAGCGAGCCGGACATCGGCTATCGACTGGGTGTCGATCGCATCTACCTGGTGGGCACGTTTGCCAGCTACCGGGACTACAGGGCCGACACGACCCATTACGTAGCCATCCACCGGCTCGAGGTCCGGCCGATCGACGACCTGATGATCTCCATCTCCGAGGCAAGCGTTCACGGCGGGCCGGGGCAGGGACTCGACTTCAGCCTCGTGAACCCCCTGGGGATCTGGTTGGCTGCCCGTTCCGACCAGGATCCGCCCCACAACAAGATGGGTCAGGCGGACATCTGGTGGCGTGCCACACCCGGCCTGACCGTCTACGGAAGCATGCTGATTGACGCCGGAAAGAGGTTGGAGAGCAAGTACGCTGGTTCGTTCGGCCTGGAGCTGTCACGCCTGGCGCCCGGCTTCCTGCTACGGACGAATTTCAGCTTCGTCGAGAGCCTGACGTACACGCCCAACAACCCCACCGTGCCGTGGGAGGAGTACTCGGTCGAGAGGATCGGAATCGGGTGGGACAAGATCGATCTCTACCTCATGTCGCTCGAGGCGGACTGGTTTCCGCAAGCCGGCCTGTGGCTGAGACCACGACTGGATATCCAGATCAGGGGAGAGGGCGACTTTCGCGATGACAGGCCTCCGCCCGAAGAGCTTCCCGACTGGCCGCACATCCTGGTGGGTGATCCGGAAACGACCATCCGCCCTGCGCTGGCAGGCCAGTGGCGTGCCGGCTGGCGTTTCCCCCTCGAGGTGAAGTGGGACGTGGGGGTTAACTTCATCTCGGACTACGCCAACCAGGTGGGCGACAACCGAACGGAATTCGTAGGCAACGTCGGGGTGGTGTTGCGGACACCGCGCTGGATGTTCGGGGCGAAGTAGCGACGTCCGGCCGTCGAGCCGGACGCCAGGTACCTAGTTGGTCGCCGTCGCCGCGATGATGACCGTGGCCGTCGCCGTGACCATGCCCGTGATGATGGCCAGGATCTCGAGCGTACTCGGTCCGGGCGGCTTCTCCTCCTTGAAGGGCACCTGGACCATGGCACCAGGATCCGGGTTCGGCAGACCGCCGCCGAAGAACAGGAACTTCGAACCCCGTCCCACCACCTCGCCGTTGGCGAACTGGACGAGAGCGCGGCCCTTGTCCGCGGTCTGCTGGTATCCACCGGCCCGTCGCACGTAGTACTCGGCTCCTTCGCCTTCCTTGTACAGAACCCTCGAGGGTGCCTGCACCGCGCCTTGCACGTCCACCGTGGGGATGAATCGGGGCACGAAGACCGAATCGTACGGCTCGACCAGGATGTTCTGCGAGCTCGTGACCTCCTGCATGGCGACCACGTAGTCCACGCCGACCCGCTTCCGAGCCAGTACCGCTTCGGGCTTCGCGTCGGGAGACGCACTGATAGCAAGGCTGTCGGCGCCCCCGGCCGCCTGCTCGGTGTCGACGATCGCCGTGTCGCCGAATACCTGGCCCGCGATCTCCACCCCCGTCAGGTCTTCGTCTTCGGGCTGTTCCTCGGCACGCCACAACTGCAGACCTTCCGCATACGCCTCGGGCGTCAGGCCTCCCGCCCGCGCGATCAGGTCCGTGAGTCGCTCGGTCCGGAGCTGAAGCGAGTACGGTCCCGGGAACTGTACCTCGCCCGTGACCACCACCCGTCGCTGCGGCTCGAATCCGGGTGCCCGACGCACGTAGATCGCGTCAAGGTTGAGCAGCACGAAGTCGCTCTCTCTCGCATCGGCGGTCTCGTCGCCTGTCCGGGGAGGCGCATCGAACACCATCGCGCTGTCGAGCGCCACGGTGAACGTGTGCGTGATGGTGTCGCCGCGAACCTGACCGATCGCCACCCGAGCGATGTCCACCATGCCGAGATACGCTCCGGTGCGCAGACCGCCGGCCCGCAGAATCAGGTCGCGCACCGTCATCCCGTTCACGTACGGGTACACACCGGGTGCGCGCACCCAACCGCCGATCGACACGGCCCGCTGCTCGCGCAGGTTTCGCCGAGCGAACACGTACACCTGGTCCAGCGGTTCCATCATGGGGTTGTCCACCGGGAGCCCCGCCGCGTCCCGAGCCAGGCTGACGTGGATCATTCGTCTCGTGTAGTCGTCCTGCAGGCGCTGGATCTGTACCCGGCCCTCGTATGCGTCGGGCAGCAGCCCACCGGCGAGACCGATCACGTCCCACAGGCGGAGGCTGGACTCCACGCCGTATGCCCCCGGCCGCCACACACCGCCCGTGATGCGGACACTGTTTCGCATGTCGTCCAGCACGGCGAACACCGTGACCAGGTCCCCGTGTACCAGCGGAACGCCACGCTGCGCGTCGGGGCCCGAGAGCGGAACGTCGAGGAGCACGCGGTTAAGGCCCTCCAGCTGCTCCGCGGGCGGAAGCGTCCGCTCGATCTGGACACGCGCGCCCGACGCGTTCGCCGTGAGCCCTCCGGCGAAGGAAATCACATCGGCGAGGTCATCGCCATCGGTGAGTTCGTAGATGGCCGGCCGCACGATCGCCCCGTTCACCTCTACCCGGTGATCCGCCACAGGCACGAAGATCACGTCTCCCTGCTCCAGGCGCGGCGCATCATCCCCCCGCCCGTCGAGGAGGTAGTCGTACAGGTCAACCGTGGTCAGTGTTTGCCGTCCCCGATTCACCTGGATGTGGCGGAACGAGCCGTCGCGGTTGGGTCCGCCGGCCTGGTAGAGCGCCGCGAATACCGACGCGAACCCCCCTATTTCATAGGCTCCGGGCCTCTCGACCTCGCCGATCACGTAAATCAAGTTGGTTCGAAGCGCACCCAGCGACAGGTCGAGGAAGGTGGTTGCATCGGCGCCACCAGTGAGGCCCGAATAGATCTCGGACAGCTGGCGCGTGAGTCGTTCCCGGAGTTCCGACATGGTCAGTCCCGCGACTTCGACCCGTCCGAGATCCGGTATCACCACGAGTCCCTCGCGTGACACCGTCATCCGGTAGGCCACCTCTACGTCACCCGTCACGACCAAGATGAGCTCGTCTTCCGGCCCCACCCGGTAATCCGACGGCGCCGGTCCCGACGTGGATGTCTGGAACTGGGTGGTAGCCCGGCGGAAGATCTCCCGGCCGAAGATGGGCGGTCCCTCCTCTTCCTCGAGGAAGGACATGCCGAACAGATCCAGTCCGGGGTATCCGCCGAGGTCGCTGGGGGCGGCCCCGGTCTGTCCCTGCCCGATGCGCGACAGGAGATCCGTACCCGAGAGGGCATCCACCAGCGGAACCGGGTTAGTCCCGGTCGGCACGTTCTCCGCTTCGCCCGCGAGCACCGCCAGGTATGGATCCGCCATCGTGCTCGGGTATCCGCGACTCTGAAGGAGATCGCGTACCTGCGGAGCCGATAGACCGGACTGCTCGAGGAGCCGCATGGCTTCCTGGTTCGAGATCGGTCGTCCGAGGGCCTGCTCGGCCTGGCGACGCAGTTGCTCGATGTCCTGCGCCTGGAGGGTGCCCTCGACCACCGGGGCCAGGAGCAGCATCACCCCGGCCGCGACACACGCGGCCATCCTACCGAGTCCGTTCATCGATGCCAGGTCTTTCACGTGCCTAGTGTGTGTATGCCCGATTCGCGACCGCAAGGTGATCATTCTGCTCGCCCCCGGCGAGAGCCGGCCCGCCGCCGGATTCCACCCCACAAGCCTCTCACGTCCCGTTTCGAGTCGGCCGCCAGCTGCCTGAACTCGGCGTACCTTTCAGGGTCCCGGTCACGCGAGGCAGTCATGAACTCGACGACGAAAGCCACGACGATGCCGAGGAAGAGCCCGAGCGCCAACGAAACCAACCCCTTCATGATCAGGCGTCGCCGATCCGGCCGAGCGGGTGGGTATGGTTCCTCGACGATCGTGATCACCGGTGTGTTGCGGACCTCTTCGATCTTGGCCTGCTCGAGGGCCTGCGCCAGAGAGATCACCACTTCCTGCCGGAGGGTGACGACGCGTTGCAGCCGGTCGCGGTCGAACCCGAGATGCGGAGAATCCTCGATGCGGCGGTTCGACTGCAGGAACGCCTGCATGCTGTCCTCGGCCACGGCCAGCTCGGCGCGCGCCTCGACCAGTCGCAGGGTCACGAATTCCCGCTCGGCGTTTGCCTGGCTCTGCCGCGTCTGCAGGTTGAACTCGTTCACCAGCCCGAGCAGGCGCTCCGCGACCTGGACCGACAATTCCGGCCACTTCGTCTGAACGGAGAGCCTCACCATGCCGGTCTCCGGCGAGGTCCCGACGCTCATGCGGCGTCCCAGTTGCTCGACGGCTCCTTCAAGCCTGCCGTGCTCGGAACGCCCCCGAATCTCGAACAGCTCGACGAGGTCGCCGGTGATCCAGGTGGTGTCCGGCTGCGTCTGATCCACCCTTCGGTAGGCCGAGCGGACGGCAGATCGCCGGATCTCGCCGGAGCGCAGCAGCGCCACGTAGAACTCCGGCGACTCGCCGGAAGCCGCCATCGGAATGTTGAACCCGAACTGCGCCGCGATTCCCGCCAGCTGCCCCATCTGCGCCGCTTGCGACTCTGACGGAGCGAAGGACGCGCTGGCCGTCCAGGTTCGCGACGTGAGGAGCGTGTACGAGCACACGATCGTGGCGAGCAGTATGGGAAGCCCCACCACGATCCGCCGGTGACGCAGGACGACGTTCACCAACCGGAGCAAGGACGCCGGCTCCGCTTCCTCCTCAATGAAAGCCGTCTCGATTCGAACGGGGACCAGCCGGTCCGTCGGGCCCGAGTCGTGACCGTCGCCTGCTGCCATCGGCCTACCTCATCACTTGGACAGGATCTCGTCGTACAGAGCTTCTAGCCGAGCCGCCTGTCGGCGCAAGTCGAACTTCCGTATCACGTGGTCCACGGCGGCTCGCGACATGGTCTCACGCCGTTCCGGATTCCCGAGCAGGGCTCCCAGCGCCCGGGCGAGGCCGCCCACATCTCCCTCGCCAACGAGTATGCCAGTCTCGCCGTCCTCGACACCCTCCGGTAGTCCCGCGTGGCGGGTCGCTACAACCGGCAGCCCCGCAGCCTGGGCTTCGAGGACAGAAAACGGGAGACCCTCGGTTTCTCCGCTCTCCGGGGTCACGCTGGGGTGACAGAATACCGCAGCCTGTTCGAACCGGTCACGCAGGTCATCCTGGTCCAGGAACCCCGGCAAGTCTACCCGGGAGCCGAGGGCCAGGCGGCCTACCAATCGCTCCAGGTCCGGGCGCAGAGGGCCGTCGCCGACCAGGACGAGGCGGGCCTGGGGCTGCACGCCCGCTACGCGGCCAAACGCCCGCACCAGGTCCGGAAGGCCCTTCTTCTCGACGAACCGTCCTACGAACAACACGTTCGAGGGTCGCTCCCCGGCCGGCCGCTCCACCGCGTACCTGTCGGTCGGAACGCCCGGATAGTGTACGGTGATCTTCTCGCGGGGCACTCCGCGTGCCTCCAGTTGGTCGGCGAGGAACTTCGTGTAGGCGAGGAATCGGGTCGTGCCTCGGACCAGTGCATCGAAGTGCAGCCAGTAGTTGAACCAGGCTACGGGGAGCAACTGGAAGCGGGGCAGTCGTGAGGCATCGTAGCCGTACACACTCACCAGCAGCGGGCGGTTCATCCGGCGGGCGAACGGGAGCGCGTAGACCCCGTCCACCCCGAAGTGAGCGTGGAAGAGGTCCGGTCCGAACGCCTCCAGGTCTCCTTGAAGAGTGGGACTCGACCGGAACAGGGCGTAGGCTGCTTCGGCGGCCCGGTCGCCGGGTCCGTCGCGACCCTGTGCCGGGTCCCTGATAGCGGAGGTCGGAAACGGGAAACGGTCGGAGTGGAGGCGACGGCGGCAGAACACCCGCGACTCATAGCGCTCCTGGGCCACCAGGTTGCTGTGGATCCAGACCTCGGAGGGTTGCAGGAAGGTGTTCCTGAATACGGCCACTCGCTTTGACAATCTGCAGCCTCCGGTACTCGGCCGCCCCGTACACCGCTCCCACGAGGAGACAGAAAGCGCCCCCAACGCGGGGCTGAAGAAGGGCGAAATTCGTGAAGAACAGCTGGATCCCGAACCAACTCGTCAGCGCGAGCCCGAGCAGTCCCAGGTCCAGCAGCCATTTCTTCCCCGTGAGCCTCGCGAAGCTCACCAGCGTGCCCACGAATATCACGGCCATCGTAGCCAGCCCTACGATGCCGAGCCAGAGCCAGGCAATGAGGTACGCGTTGTGGGGGGGAAGCGTGGGGTCCAGTCCTATGGCCCGAGCATACGACGGAAACGACTCGCCCCAGCCATGAAAGCCTACGCCGCGAATCGGATTTCGACCGACCAGTTGGGCCGCGTGCGCCCAGATCAGGATCCGCGGGTCCCCCGTGGCGGTTATCGACACGATGCGAA
The DNA here is from genome assembly GCA_039592635.1 of Gemmatimonadota bacterium. GTDB lineage: Bacteria > Gemmatimonadota > Gemmatimonadetes > Palauibacterales > Palauibacteraceae > Benthicola. Next base: position 3,531 of record JBDHBK010000031.1, on the reverse strand, counting down.
CCAGGGCTCCCCGGCTCATGGGCAGACTCAGCACCACGGCGCCGGCCAGGGCCCCGACGCCCGTCCACTTCAAGGCCCGGGCTGCGCCGAGCCGCCACGCGACGACCAGTCCAAGAGCGATGGCCGTACCGACGGCCGCAGCGATCCCGGCGCGGGAGCCCGTGGCGAGAAAAGCCGCGATGAACAGAGCTGCTGTCATCCCCCGCCCTGTTCCGGGTCTTCTTGCCATGCGGTACAGCGCCACGCAGGCGCCAAATCCGAAAAGGATGCTGGCGATGTTCGTGTTTACGAACAGCGTTCCCGCCTTGCCGGGGTCGAGCACATTGTTGGCCAGGCTGACCTCGGCCAGGCCCTGCAGCGTGTTCGGTTCGATCAGAAGCCGGGCACCGGGCGAAGCGAGAAACGCCAACTCCAGCCACGGAACAGCGAAGAACACGATGTTGAGGATCGCGAAGGGGGCCGCGAACCCGAGGAACATCTTGAGCAGGACCGGCAACCGGCCTCCGACCCCAATCTTGTAGCCCACCAGGTAGGCGGAGATCGTGATCGCAACGAAGATGGCGGCCCGAAGCGCCTCCGGGCCACCCGCACTCGTGGGGGCGATCAGGGAGATCAGCATGAGCAAGAGCCCCAGCCCCAGGAAGGGCGGGCGCTTGAACGCGTCGGCCGGTGGGAGTCCCAGTACCAGCATCGCCGGGATCGCGAGCGCCAGGAAGAGCTGCCACAACGTCACATCAAGCTGTCCGGGAAGCGGAAGGTAACCCTGGAGAATTACGAGGCCGGCGGCTGTGATCGCCAGGATGGTACGCTCATCCGGAACATCCCGGCCCGAGCGCTTGCCGCGCGGGCCGCGGCTCATGAGTCCTGGCCGGGCAGGAGGAGCTCTGCGTACCGCGACGCCACCTCGGACAGCGTGCGACCGGGCGGCAAGCGCGAGACACGTGCCTCTGGACTTCGTTCGCCCCACCTGTCTGCGACCCGGGCCAGGGCCGCCGCGATGTCCGAGGCATCATGCGGGTTGACGCATTCGGCTTCCACCGGCGGCTCCAGATCTCGACACAGGGCCTCGGACAGCACCAGCGGCAAGCCGGTCGCGGCTCCCTCGAGGACGTTCAGCGGCAAGCCGACCTCCGTACGCAGGCCCGTGAAGAGGAACACATCCGACGCGTTCAGCAGGCGCGCAACATCACTCCTGCGGGCCTCGCCGAAGATGCTGATCAATCCTCCGGGGAGAGCCCGGCGCGCCTCCGCCTCGAGGGTGCTTCGCTCGGGACCGTCGCCTACCACCAGCAACCGGGCACTTCCACCACGAGAGTTCGCGAACCGGGCGAAACCGCGCATGGCTTCGTGCACGCCTTTCAACTCGTGCAGGCGACTGACTTTGATGACACCGACGTCGCCGGCTTTCCATCCCAGGTCTTCTCTCGTCTGCGAGCGCGAGCTTCCGTCCGGCCTGAACAAGTTCGTTTCGATGCCGTTGTCGATCCGGGTCACTCGCCCACCCCGGGTGACCGCCCGCAGGGGCCAGGCGCCTAGCTCGGCCTCGACCCTCGGTCCCACCGCGACGATACCATCGAAGTGACGGTACGCACGCAGATCGCGAGGCAACCAGGCCATGTTTCGAGCCGAGATGATGCGCTTCCGAATTCCGGGTCCGCTCCACCGCGCCCGGATGTCGCCTACCGAGGTTCCATGCGCCTGCATCACGAAGCGAACGCCAGGGTGTTTTTCCCGCTCGCTGAGAATACCGTAGGCTCCTGCGCTGACACTGAGTACGGCCCCCACATCGGAACCGTGGCGGCGAAACCAGTCTCGTGTGAAATCGAAGAAGGCTCGAGAGTATCGTCCCGGTGTGGTGCCCGGCGCCGTCACCACGACGACGCCGCCCTCGCTGAAGGTACCCGGTCGTCCCGGGATCGACGTGGTGAGAACGGTCACGATCTGTCCCGCCCGCACAAGGGCCCGCGACAGATCCCAGGCCACATGCTCCATTCCGCCCGCCGTGTGGAACGGCAGGCTTCGAGACACGATCAGAATACGGCGGTTCTCGCTCATGCCTCTCGCGGAGTCGAACGGGCATACCGGTCGGAGGCATACCCCGTCCGGCGGCTTACCCTGTATACTTTCCGGGAGACCTTCGGAACAGCAAGAGGTGACAGCCCGGAGATGGCCATCCGCATCATCCAGATCGTACGAGGCTTCGGTCCCGCGGGAGGGGCTAGTGGCGTCGCCTATGAGCTCCACCGTCGGTTCATGGAAGCAGGCGCGGACGCTCGTGTGATCACTGGCAAGCTGGACGGCATCACCGTGCCGCCGGGCGAAGGTGTCGAACTCGTCGCGTCGCGCGTCGTGGCGCTGGAGAAACTTCGGCAGCCCTGGAGACGCATGACGCTGCCGCTGACAACGAGCGCCTTCGGGCTCGCCGCGGGTGCCCGTCTCCGGCAACTGAGGGGCAAGAACGAGGGCGACCGGCCCCTGGTGATCGGCGACCGGCGTTTTCTCCTCAATCCCCTGCATCCCTGGCTCATGCTCCGAAACCGGCTGGTATACCGACGGGGTCGGCACCGGAAGCTGGTGGTCGTGGGATCCCGACTGCTCGCCGAGCTCGAACACTGGCATAGGGTATCCGGCGAACGGGTGGTCCACATACCGAACGGAATCGACGTCGATCGTTTCCACCCGTCTCGCCGGGATGGGCGAAGCCGAATCCTGGTCGACCTCGGGATAGACCCGGACTCGCCAGTGATCCTGTTCGCCGGGCACGAATTCGAACGCAAGGGCCTGGACCTGGCGGTGCAGGCGCTTGCACGCATGGGGACCCGGGCCGAGTTGCTCGTCGTGGGAGACGATGATCCCACTCGCTTCCGCACCCTGGCGGCCCGTCTCGGAGTGGATGACCGCGTACACTTCGCCGGCCGGCGGGAGGACATGCCAGACCTGTACGGGGCGGCGGACGCGTTCCTCCTTCCGAGCCGCTACGAGAGCTTCGCCCTCGTGTGCATCGAAGCGCTGGCCACAGGCGTTCCGGTAGTGGCGCCCCGGATTGGCGGCGTGGAGGACTACGTTGTGGACTCCGTTAACGGCTTCCTGGTCGATCGCGAAGCAGGGCCCATCGCGGACGCGCTCGATAGACTGCTCGGCGACCCCAAAATGCACTCGGAGATGGCTGCCGCCGCCCGCTCATCGGCGCTCGCCTTCGACTGGAAAGAGATCGCCCGCAGGTACCTGGATCTACTGGAGAGCCTGTGAGCAGCAGTCTGGGCGGTAAGCTGACGACGCTGCTCGGCGGTGGGGTGGTGAGCAAGCTCCTCGGCGCGGCCCGGGAAATCGCCCTCGCCTACGCATTCGGCACCAGCTACGTGGCCGATGCGTTCCGCGTGGCCATGACGGCCCTGCTCCTGCCCACGCACTTCTTCACCGGAGAGGCCCTGTCCGGCGCCTTCATCCCGGCCTACCGGAAAGAGGGTGCCGACGGGCGGATGCGCCTGGTGCGCTCCGTGTTCACGTTCCTGCTCCTGGCCATGCTCGTCG
>JBDHBK010000030.1:0-11333 GCA_039592635.1 Gemmatimonadota bacterium | reverse complement strand
ATCGATCCCCGCGCGGTCTCGATCGAGACCGGAAGGGCGACCTCGCTCGGCCGCGCGATCGGACTCGGCGATGCCGACGTGGCGGTGAAGATCCGGGGGCAGGAACTGGACAGCCTGGTAAAGGTGGCTGATCAGGTTTTGCTCCGAATCCGGGACTTGCCCCGGATCGCGGACGCCAGGATCGACCTGCAACTCACCCAGCCGGAGCTGGAGATCGAAGTGAACCGGGCGGCAGCGGCCCGCTATGGTCTCTCGGTCACGCAGGTGGCGGACGCCATCGAAGCCTACCTCAGGGGAGCGGAGACGGATCGGCCGTACACCGAGTTTTCGGAGAAGATCGATATCCGGGTCCGCCTCCCCGAGGGTGAGAGGCAGGCGCTGGCCGACGTGATGATGTTGACCCTGGACGGGGTCCCAATCCGAGAGCTCGTGACCGCTCGCGAGGGCTACGGTCCGGTCGAAATCCGGCGCAGCGAGCAGAACCGCACGGTCCAGGTCCTGGCTGATATTCAGGGTGGCGGGATCGCGTCAGCCGTGGAGTCCATCGAGGCGGCCGTGGCGGACGTCCCGCTACCTCCTGTCACGGCGATGAGGGTAGGAGGCGAGAACGAGGAAATGCGCGAGAGCTTCCGGTCGCTCCTGTTCGCTTTCGGACTCGCCCTCTTCCTGGTGTTCCTGATCATGGCGGCGAAGTTCGAGTCGCTCGTGCAACCCATCGTCGTGCTCGTATCGGTGCCCCTGGCGGCGATCGGCGCGGTGGCCGCATTGGCTCTGGCCCGGGACGGTTTGAACGCCATGAGCGGCATCGGGCTGGTGATCCTGATCGGGATCGTCGTCAACGACGCGATCATCAAGGTGGACTTCATCAACCAGAAGCGTGCAGAAGGGGCTACCAAGAGACACGCCATTCTCGAGGCGGGACGTCTGCGCTTGAGACCGATCGTCATGACGACGATTACCACGGTCTTCGGACTTCTGCCGATGGCTCTGGGGTGGGGAGCCGGCGCTGATCTCAGGGCTCCGCTGGCCGTCGCCGTGATCGGAGGCCTGATCTCAGCCACGTTCCTCACGCTGATCGTGGTTCCGGTGGTGTACTCGCTGCTGGTATCACCGGCCGAGTCGGTTCGAGCCGCATCCTCGCCCGGGTCTGGTGGGCGGGAAGCGATGATTCCTCTTTCGGACGCGGCCCTCGGGCCGGCGTTGACGGACCGTTGATGGCGAATCGAGAGGTTGTGGGCGCCCGCCACTTCGCGGGCGGTGAGGAGGGAGACGGAAGGTGATCGATCTGTCCATCAAGCGGCCCGTAGCGACCGCGGCCATCTATGTCGCATTGGTGGCTCTGGGTGCGTACAGCTTCCGTCTGATCCCGGTGGAGCTGCTTCCCGACGTCGACTACCCGAGACTCACGGTCAATGCCTCGTGGGGTGGCGCATCTCCGGAGGCCATGGAAGCGTTCGTGACGTCCCCTCTGGAGGCCGCTTCCCAGCAGGTGCGGGGCGTTCGGAAGATCACATCCACATCGCGCGCCGACCCCAGGGGCACGGGTTCGAGCGCGGAGATCGAGATCGAGTTCGATCGCGACGTGCGGATGGACTTCGCCCAGCTGGACCTGAGCGAGCGTTTCGCAGCCATGCGGGATGAGCTCCCGCCCGCCGTCTATCCGCAGATCCAGCCCTACGTTCCGCGCGAGTTTTCGGACGAAGAGCAGCGCTTCCTGAGCTACCAGTTGCATGGGCCGTACACGTTCAGCCGGCTGGCCGAGGTCGCGGAAGAAGAGATCGAGCCTGTGTTGTCCGCGGTCGATGGCGTAGCCGGCATCATGATCTGGGGAGACCAGGATCGCGAGGTCGCTGTCGAACTGGACCGACAGAAGCTCGAAGCCCTCGACCTGAGGCCGGAACAGGTCGAGCAGCGCATACGGGATCTCTCGACGCTTCGAGCGCCAGGCTCGTTGGTCCTCGAGGGACGCCAGGTCTCGCTCGCGGTGCGCACCCGTGTCACCCGGGTGTCCGAGCTCGAAGACCTGGTGGTCCTGCAACGGCCGGAAGGGGCCGTTCGGTTGCGCGACATCGGCACGGTACGCGAGCAGACTGCGGACGCCACCTCGTACTTCAGGATCAACGGCCAGCCGACGATCTCGATCTTCGTAACCCGGGAATCAGGCACCAACGCCGTGCGCGTGGCTGACGCGGTGAAGGCCTCGATCGGTCCTCTCGAATCGCGCATGCCACCGGGGGCGACCCTGGAGCTGGACGACGATCAGAGCAAGGAGATCAGGCAGCAGCTTACCGACCTCAGGCTGCGTGCCGTCGCCGCGGCGATCGTGATCTTCCTGGTCCTGACCCTGTTTCTGCGTTCGATGGGCGCGGTGCTGGTCGTGTTTGCCACCATCGGCTTCAGCGTCCTGATCGCCGTCAACATGCTGTATATCGGCGGTTTTTCGCTCAATGTCCTCACGCTGGCCGGGCTGGCCTGGGGCTTCGGCCTGATCGTCGACAATGGGATCGTGGTGCTGGAGAACGTGGAGCGGCACTCCCATCTCGGGAAGTCCCCACGCCAGGCGGCATCCGATGGCGCCCGGCAGGTCATGCTTCCGGTGATTGCCGCGACGGCCACGACGGCCATTGTACTCGTGCCGTTCCTGTTTCTACAGGGTGAACTCCGGATCTACTACCTGCCGCTGGCCTTCGCCGTTGCCTTTTCGATCGTGGCCAGCCTGTTCGTAGCATTCACCTTCGTGCCGACCATGGCGGGCCGGATTCAGCACTGGAGGGCGCGTGTCTATGGAGTCCCCTCCGGAACGGCCTCATCGCAGGGTGGCGGTGAAGCGAGCTCGTCGGCCCGATCGGGGAGGTCGGGAGGAAACGGTGCGGGAGGTCCCGGCTACATCCGGGTCTATCGGAGCGTGCTGAGCTTCGCTCTCGACCACCCAATCCTGGTGACCGCCGTATGCCTCGCGGCGCTTGGCGGGAGTTGGTACCTGTTCGACAAGCACGTGACGCGGGGCATCCGGTGGTCGGCCTTCTGGGGGCAGGACACCTACATCAGCGTGAACATCACGTTCCCGCGCGGCGCGGGCCTCGAGCGCACCGACGAAATGGCTCGTGCGTTCGAGGAGAAGATTTCATCCATCCCCGAGGTCAAACGATACGAAGCGTGGGTACAGCCGCAGTACGCGTTCCTGCGCATCACGTTCCCAAAGGACCTGGAGACCACGCAGGTGCCCGTCGCCATCAAAGAGCAGATGGTGGCCTACAGCTACCAGTTCTCGGGGGCTGACGTGCGGGTGTACGGCTACGGCCCGTCGTTCTACGGGGGGGGAAGCAGTCCGCCCAACTACTCGCTCAAGATCCTCGGCTACAACTACCTGCAGGTGCAGGAGCTGGCCGACGACCTCGCGGGAAGACTGGAGCGATTCAGCCGGATTCAGGACGTGGATCCCAACGCCAGCGGTCGCTGGTACGAGAGGGACAAGGAGTTCGAGTACTACCTGGCCGTCGACCGGGAAGCTCTTGGAGCGCATGACCTGACGGTGGAGGAACTTCTTCGATTCGTGTCGGCAAATCTCCCGAGCGATCGACCGCGTACCCAGGTCCTCCGGGTGGGTGCCGAAGAACTCCCATTTGCCGTCAAGCTCGACGGGTACCGGGAGTTCGACTTGATCGACATGCGACAGCTGAGGATCCCGTCGCAATCGGGCAGGGAAGTGCGTCTCGCGGACGTAGCCCAGGTGGAGCGCCGCAACGTACTGTCGCGAATCCTGCGAGAGGACCAGCAATACCAACGAACGGTGGCCTGGGAGTTCCGTGGGCCCCGGAAGCTCGGGGACCTGATACGCGATGCGGTCGTCGAGGCGACGACCCTGCCTCCCGGCTACAAGATCGAGGAAGACGACCGTTGGGGCTGGGATGAGGAGGAGAAGGCCCAGGTCTATATTGCCGTCATCTTTGCCGTGCTCTTGATATACATGGTGACCGCGGCGCTGTTCGAGTCTCTCGCCGCGCCGTTCGTCGTCCTGCTGACTCTGCCGCTGGCCCTCATCGGGGTCTTTCTGATCTTCTTCTACGCGGATGCGACGTTCACCCGCACAGCCTATATCGGCACGATCATGATGGCAGGCATCGTGGTGAACAACGCGATCCTCATCGTCTACCATATCGGTGAGCTTCGGCAACGTATGCCGACACGTGACGCCATCCTGCAGGGCACCCTGGAGCGCGTGCGCCCCATCCTGATGACCACCTTCACCACGGTCTTCGGTTTGCTTCCACTTGTGCTCTTCGCTCAGTCGCAGGATGAAAACATCTGGAACTCATTGGCACTGGCAACGATAGGTGGCTTGATCTCAAGTACATTATTTGTGCTTGTGGCCATTCCTGTGGCCTATCGATATCTGGTGGCAAGGAGGGCCTGAAACACAGCGGGGGCGCAATGCAGTTGACCTTCCGAAAGGGACGAAACCGTCCTGTTCGCGTGCATCCCTTCCTCTCAGCGGTCCTCACGTTGGCGTGCGGCGCGCTCTCGGGCGGCTGTTCGTCCGCCGGCCAGGACGACACGGGAGAGGAAGCAAACGGGGTAACCGTGAGCGACTCGAGCGGAGTGGCGATCGTGGCCAACCGCGGCCCGGGCTGGTCGCCGGACGGAGCCTGGCGGCTGGAGCCGGATCTCCAGGTGGGGGAGATCGACGGACCTCTGGCCTTTGGACGTATCAACTGGGTCGCCCCTGGGCCTGACGGGGGCATGCTGGTTCTCGATGCCCAGACACACCTCGTGCACGTATTCGACTCGACCGGAAGGCAAGTGCGCCGGTTCGGCGGCGAAGGCGAGGGACCGGGTGAGTTTCGTCGTCCAGCCTCGGTCACGGCGCTCGACGACGGCAGTTTCGCGGTGGGGCAGGGCTTTCCTCCAGTCCTGCACTGGCTCACCGGCGAGGGAGGCTATCTCCGGTCTTCGCGGCTCCCGATCGCCAGGGACGAAGCGGGAACCCGCACTGCCGGCTCCTTCGGCATCTGGCAGGTCACGCCTTCCGGGAGGGTCTTCGTACAGGTCCAGCTCATCGATCCAGGTGCCGAGGACGGCGAGATGCCGGTCCTTCTGCTGGAGGCCGACGCGGAGGGGGTCCTTCCACCGGACACCGTCACCGCCTGGACCTGGAGCGCCAACTTCCGGGACCAGGCCATCCGGGTGTTCGACGCCGTGCATACCTGGATGCCCCGGTCCGACGGCACGGTCGTCATATCAGAGGGAACTCCATACGAGGTCCAGTGGCACCATCCCTCCAACGGCCTCGTCCGGGTCACTCGCAGGGAAATCGACCCGGTTCCGGTCACGCCGCGCCATCGGGACATGGAAACTGCCCGGATGCGCGAGGGAATGTCCGAAGGCGGAGCGTCTGACGATATGATCGACGACCTGCTGGGCAGAGTGGAATTCGAGTCCTCGGTCCCGGACGTGCTTCGCGTCTGGGTGTCGGAGCCGGACGGGCGGCTGTGGCTGGGCGTCCACGACGACGGGCTGTTCGAGAATGCTACCGAGCCCCCCGACGGAGGCTGGGCGAATGCCCTCGATGTGTTCGAACCCGACGGTCGCTACCTCGGCCGAATGCCGATTCCGGAAGGGTTCAGGCTGCGGGTCGTAACGGAGGAGGCGTTGTATGGGATATGGGAGAACGAGCTCGAGGTACCTTTTGCTCGCCGGTACAGGGTCCTCCGAAACGCGGGCAGCTGAACTCGGGGCCAGCAACTATCTACAACACACAATGAGGGGCGAGCGCCGATCGGCGGTCGCCCCTCATCGCTATGTCAGCCAGACGACCTCCCGAAGGAGAGTCAGAATCAGCTGTCGGGCTGGATGTTCGTCCGTCCGGAGGGAGCCGTGGTTCCGCCAGCGCGACGGACGATCTGCAGCCAACCCTCGCGGTGGCCCTCGTCCCAGCACAGTCCGCTATAGCGGGTGCCATCGGCTTCACGCTTGGCCATCGTGCAGCTGACCCAGTAGTCCGGCCGCAATTCCATGGCGAACGAGAAGCTGTCCACCGGGACATCGCCGACCGTGACGAGGTTCTTCCACTCGTACTGGTTGCCGCCCATCACCAGCGATCCCTGGTTCTTCTTGGCCTGGATCGCCAGGACGACGGTCACTTCCTGAGCGTCCTTGGTGACGTGGCGCACGCCGGCCGGAAGCTGCCCGACGGGTGTCCACGAGCCCACATAGTTGGCCACCGTCATGTCCTGCGCCTGTGCATCCGGCGTCCAGACGAACATCAGGGCCAGAGCAGCTACGGCAACAACGAACTTCTTCATCGAGGTCCTCCGTGTGAGGTCGTCTCGGGTGTCAATCCGAACACCGGAAAATATGCGTGCTGCGACGTTAGCTGACAACGCCTCGGTCTGCAAGGCGGGCAGGGCCGGGGCGGACTCGCTGGCCGTGCCGTCCACAGACCGGTGCCCGGTTGCGATGGCTGCGCCGGTTCGTAGTTTCAACTTCCTCTTCCACGCCGGAGTGGCGGAACTGGCAGACGCGCCGGACTCAAAATCCGGTGGGAGCAATCCCTTGAGGGTTCGAGTCCCTCCTCCGGCATCACGGTTGAGGGTTGTTCGCCTGCTTCGCAGGCTCAAGGTGCCTCGCGCTGCTCGGCACGGTCCGCTCGCTTCGCTCGCGGAATGTCGCCTGCGGCGACGGCGAGTCTCTCCTCCGGTATCAGCTGACCCCTCGGTCACCGGTCCCCGCCCGATGCTCGCTTGACTCTGCCGCTACATTCATGGTTCGCCCTACTCCATTGACCTGAAGGTGACCGTGTTTGATGCCGTGCCGATGCCGGTGGTGTTCATTGTCGTTTTGCTCATCGTAGCAGCGGCTGCGTTCATCTACTGGCGCACGCAGTACAACTAGCGGGAGTCCAGCCGGCCCTGCGATCGGCGGCTGAGAAGTTGCAGTCCCTCCTCCGGCATCGACTTCCGATCAGAGGCGAACCAGCTGCATGTTGAGGATCGCCGCATCGTCGATGTCGTCGCCATCAAAGTCGTATTCGGTAGCGGCCCCCGTCAGGGTCAGGTTGTCGCCGTTCAGGACGTAGTTGAATACCCAGGTGCCTTCGATGTCTCCAGAGTCGAAAGCCAGGGTCAGGACGTTCGTCGCTCCCCAGGTCCCGCCGGCAAACTCGGTCGGTTCGCCTGGAATTCCGACGCTGAGTCCGAAGTCGCCGTTTGCTTCCAGGACGAGCCTGCCGTTCGCGCCCAGTGAAATGAGCTCGACCATGATAGGTGGATCCGCGTCTGCGATGAGCTCGATTGCGACCGCGTCCCAGTGGCCGACGAGATCGTTCACAACCGGACCCGTGGTATCCTCGTCCCCACCACACGCTGTAAAAAGCGGAAGAAGAGCCAGCAGAAGAAGACGAAAGTGTATGCGCATAACCCCTCCTCTCCCGACCGGGCGGCCGGCGGTTAGTGAGGGGGGCTGGTTGGTATCTAGCCTTCACCATCATGCAGGGCAACCGGCTGGCAATGGCAGCCCGGCGTAACGTCGAACGTGTCCCCGGCGAGCCACCGCCGGCTCACCGAGGACAGGTTACTCACCTATCCGAGTCGAGCGATCGCCTCCGCCTCCTGTTCCGCCGACATCCACCCCCTGGGATTCGCGCGTCGCTCTTCCGGCTGCTGGCTCCACCACGTGTGTGTGTCGACGACCGTGTCGGCGATCGGTCGGTAGACGGCCCCGGCAGCGATTGATGCCTCGTTATTGAAGCTGACGGGGCGGTCCCGGCCGCCGCCCATCATCGGCATCGACAGTCCCTTTTCCTCGATCAGCTCGGGCGTCGCCCAGTGGAAGCGCACAGGCTCCGACGTGGTGCCACGGATCGCCCACAGCATGCCTTCTCGGGAGTAGGTCGGGCCCGCGGCGTTGAAGCTTCCCCGGATGTCGTTCTCGACGACGTGAAAGACGAAGTCGGTGAGATCGCGCACGTCCACGCCCGACACCAACAGGTCTTCCTGATCCGGCCCAAGCACATCTCCGCCTCGGTGGACTCGCTCGACCCAGTAGGTGAAACGATCGGTCGTGTCGCCCGGGCCAAGGATGTACGTCGGCCGGACCACCGTGACCGAGTCCCCGAGAACGTCCCGGACGATGCGGTCGCATTCCGCCTTCAACGGTCCGTACGTGGCTCCGGTCACCTCCTCCACCGACTTGTCCGCCAGCGGGGCGAGCGGACCCACCTCGGCGAAATCAGATACGTCTGAGTCGAAGTCGTACACGGCTACCGTCGAGATGTACAGGTACCTTCGGCAGCGGCCTTTGAGGAGTTCTGCCGAAGCCCGAACATGGCGCGGCACGTACCCCGAGTTGTCGATGATGACGTCCCACTCTCGATTCCCCTCGAGTACGCTCAGGCCGTCGTCCACATTCGGGTCCCGGTTTCCGATCAGTTCTTCGACCCGGCTTCCATACGCGCCCGAACGCCGTCCACGGTTGAAGATCGTGACGGTGTGGCCGCGATCGAGCGCTCCGTTTACCTGGTGCGGGCCGATGAATCCCGTCCCCCCCAGGATCAGGATGTCGAGCGGGGTAGAGGTTGGGCGCCGAGTCGCCGCGCCCAGGCCGGACGTGTACAGGCCCAGAGCGCCTGCCGTGCCGGCAGCGATGCGAATGAAGTCACGTCGGTCGGTCATGGTCGTCTCCGTTGAGGAACTGATCGGTTTGAATTGAAGCTAAGCGGTCGGACCTGCCGATGTGAAGCCCAGCGGGACCAGGGGCTCACGTGTTCATCGGTTGTTCGACGGTATTGAACCATACGGGAGGGAATCATGAGGAAGCTCGGAGCGATGCTGGCTCTCATCGCGGCAGGCGGAGTGCTCAACGCGACGTCCGGCCAGGCGCAGACGGCTGCTGACTCGTCCGCCATCGTTGCCACGGCCCTCGACTACATCGACGGGTTCTACACCAGCGACGCGGCGCGCATGGAGCGTGCGCTTCACCCGGAACTCGCGAAGCGCATCGTGGGGGATCCGGCGGGTCCGGAAAGCAGACTGCAGAACATGAGCGCCCAGCAGTTGATCGACGCCACGGCAGGTGGGGGAGCGGCGCGGATTCCGGACGATGCGAAGAAACGTGACGTCAGTATCCTCGACATATACCACAACATCGCCAGCGTCCGAATTGATGCGGGGGTGTGGATCGACTATCTCCACATCGCCCGCTGGAACGGCGAGTGGAGAATCGTCAACGTGCTGTGGGAGATGGCTCCGCGCGGCTGAGCGGCATTCGGGATGTGGTTGCTCTGCAACACTTGCTGGCTTCTCCGGCTGCAGGCGATCTTGGTCGACGGTCCGGCCACTGAGGGTCGGACCGTCGACCACATTCAAATGAGGTCCGCTTGTCGATTCGCGCCGTCGCGGTAGTGATAATCGCGCTCCTCGGTCTTCCGGCGTCGGCTCTGGCCCAGTCGAGCCCGGTGTCACTGGGAGTCGTGGCGGGTGCCAACGTCGCTGATCAAGCCGGAGAGGATGTTTTCGCGCCGCATGACCGAATCGGGTTCATTGGCGGTGCGTCTGTTACCTTCCGGTTCGCGTCCCGCTGGGCCATCCAGCTCGACGGTCTCTACGTTCAGAAGGGGGGCCGCGAGAACAACGATCTGCGTCCGGAGGATGCCTTCGACGACGAACTCTCACTCGAATACATCGAATTCCCGCTTCTCCTGAAGTTCGCGTTCACCGAAGAGGGGACGCGGCCGGAGATCTTCGTCGGCCCATCGTTCGCCTACGAGTTGAGCTGCACGTATGACACGTTTCCGGAGGGTGTTTCGGATCCGGCCGAATGCGCGGAGGCAGGCCGGCAGACGCGGTCCCTCGACGTCGGGATCGCGTTCGGAGCCGATGTCGAGATTCCGCTCGGATCGGGGCACTTCGTGATCGACGGCCGGGGAGTCGTCGGGTTGAGTTCTTTCGATGATTCGGAGGCCAACCTCGACTTCCGAAACCGCATCCTCGCCCTCATGGTCGGCTATCGCTTCGGCCTCTGAGTTTTCCCCGCCTGGAAGCACTGTCACAAGTGACGTTGACATAGCGGGATCGGGCCCTATCTTTTCGCGAATTCCTTTCGTCGCTCAACCGACTCGAGGAAGATCATCAGCCGGTGTCGGCGTACAGGTCGGCCACCGGGGAGTATCATTCAGCAGGAGCGTAGTATGTCGAAGCTGACGGGCACCGTGAAGTGGTTCAACAACGACAAGGGCTTTGGTTTCGTGTCGTTCGACGATGGCGCGCGTGACGCGTTCGTTCACTTCTCGGAGATCCAGAGTGAGGGCTTCAAGACCCTGGACGAGGGCGACGTTGTAGAGTTCGACCTTGCCGAGGAGGGACGCGGCCCCAAGGCGAAGAACGTGGTGAAAGTCGGCTGAGGCTCGACGCTAGATCCGGTTCTTGAAGGGGGGTGCTCTGAGGAGCGCCCCCCTTTCTATTCGGCCAGGATGCCGTCCACTTCCGAGATGTCGCCGTCTCCCTCCACAGCCGGCAGACCCAGCGCCTTCATCACGAGCAGATAGACATTGACATTAAGGAACGCCGACACCCGTGCCCCCTCCCGGAAGGAGGGACCAGCGGCGATGAATATGCCTTGCATGTCCCCTGCCTGGTGATCGAAACCGTGGTTGCCGCCATCGGCTGCTTCAGGCGCCCTGTCGAAGAACGGGTGCGTCGTGATCGTCCAGCCGTCATCGGCGATGCCGATGATCGGTGGGACTCGGGAGTGACTGCCGTACTCGAAACGTCCCGGAATCGAGTCCTTCCAGTAGACCGACACATGCGGATGGGCGTCTCGTAGAGACTCATACACGTCGACCACGTCTTCTTCATCCGGCCACAGGGCTACCACCGGATTCCAGTCGACGATGCGGGCCGTTTCCAGGTCGACGTAGTCGTCCACGAACATCACCCGTTCCTGGCTGGTCGGACTCATACCGTGATCCGACACGACCACAATGTTCGTGTGATCGAGTAAACCGCGGCGGTCCAGGCCGTCGACCAGAAGCCCCAGCGCCGAATCGACGACCGCGATCGCGTCGAGCATCTCGTCCGAGTCCGGGCCGATGTTGTGGCCGACGATGTCCGTATCGTAGCAGTACAGAGTCAGGAAGGAGGGTCGCTGGTCGACGGGCAGGTCCAGCAGGTCAAGTATCCACTCTACCCGGTCAGGATTCGACATGGAACCATCGAATGGCAACCAGTGGGAAGCCGAGACACCCTCGATCTCCGCTTCGGATCCCGGCCAGAACAGGGGCGCGGTCCGCCGCCCATGCCGCTCGGCAGTGACCCAGACCGGCTCGCCGCCCCACCAGC